>CAVELH010000079.1:0-11214 GCA_963616385.1 bacterium
CGTCAAATTATAACATTTTTTTATTTTGTAACATATGAATACTTTTGTAACACTCTACGTAATAATTAATAATATTTAATAAATTAATTATTTTTTATGGACACTTACCACCTCAAATTATATACTTATACTAATATTGTTACGGAGAAATTACATATGGGTGTAAATATTAATACAAACAGCAATAAAAATACAGGTGTATATAAAACTGTCAAAAAAAATGGTGCTTTAAGCTACCGGGTATCTATCACATATCTTCGGAGACATATCAGTCTTGGAAGCTACGATAACCCCGATACCGCTGGTAAGGTCTATCTTGACGGAAGAAATATTCTCGACAATACGGATATTTCAGTCGAAAGCTATAATGACAGCTTCAGCATACCCTACCAGAAATTTATAATACTAATTAATTTCCGTGATAATGGTTTATATCTTCCTACACCTATATACATGAGGAAGAAATACTTTGAGTACTTCTTATCTGAGAATGAAATTTTAAAATTTGACCGTGACGATTTGTTTTTTTACTCATCACACAAAATTCAGAAAAAGGGCGGTTATCTTTTTGTCAGCGATTACGGAAGCCAGTATTCTATATTAAGCAGATATGGCATTAAGCCGTTTTCAGTTTATGCAAGAGACTATATTATGATTAACAATGACAAGAATGATTACAGATATGATAATATCAAGATAATAAATCACTATATGGGTGTGACTGTCAGGGAAGGTGTATCAGGCTCTATGTATCAGGCTGCAATACATATAAATGGCAATTATGTAATAGGTTACTACGAGAGTGAAATTATCGCTGCAATAGCATACAATAAAGCCGCTGACATTCTTCATGCCAACGGCTTCAAAAAGCAATATATCAAAAATTTCATTATATCTCTTGATAAATCAGAATATGAAAGACTGTACAGAGATATAACCATATCTGATAAGATAGCAGGCTATCAAGCAAGCAGCTCATCTAACATGCCCTTAAGCTCATCATAGCTAAGAACAGCATTTATTCTGGCTCTTAGCTTTGCAGAATTAGGAAGTCCCTGTGTATACCACGCCACATGCTTTCTCATCTCATGTATACCGGTATACTCGCCCTTATAATGCACCATCATCTCGGTATGTCTTAATATCATGTCATGTATAGCCTTAGCATCCGGTCTCTCAAGTGTTTCCCCTGTAGCTAAATAATGCTTCATCTCACGAAAAATCCAAGGATTCCCCTTTGCTGCTCTTCCAATCATAACACTATCGCAGCCTGTCTTATCCTTAATACTTATTATGTCCTCTCCGGTACATATATCTCCATTGCCTATAACAGGTATATTTACACTCTCCTTTACCCGTCTTATAACATCCCAGTCTGCATGTCCCTGATAATATTCTTCTCTCGTACGACCATGCACAGCAATGGCTGCTGCCCCTGCATCCTCGGCAATCCTTGCCACCTCAGGTGCATTTATGGTATCTCTTGTAAATCCAGCCCTTATCTTAATTGTCACAGGAAGAGAGCATGTATTAGAAAGTACATACACTATATCACCTATCAGCTTGGGATTCTTCATCAAAGCCGAGCCCTCACCATTATTTACAATCTTCGGCACAGGACATCCCATATTTACATCTATAAATGCAAATCCCCTGTCCTCTATTCTTTTTGCCTGCTCAGCCATAAGCTCAGGCTCACTTCCAAACAACTGCACACCGACAGGCTTCTCCCTGTCATCAGTCATAAGTAAAGGCTCCGTATTCTTATTATTATAATACATACCCTTCGCACTAATCATCTCTGTATACAATATGTCACAGCCCTGCTCCTTGCATAAAAGACGAAATGGCAGGTCACATATCCCTGCCATTGGTGCAAGTATGATTTTATCTTTAAAATCCATATTCATACTCCGTTTTACTGCTTTTCATATATAAGTCTAAGTCCCTGTAATGTGAGATTAGCATCATATATATCTATAGAATTTGTATTTTCTGATATAAGCTTTCCCAAGCCTCCTGTAGCCACAACCTTAAGATTATCAAGCTTTGAGGCCTCCTTAAGCTTACGAATAATATATTCCGTCTGGCCAATATATCCGTAGAATATACCAGCCTGCATACTTGAAACTGTATCCTTGGCAAGTATTGTTTCAGGCTTTTTTATCTCTATCTCAGGGAGCTTAGCTGCTCCATTCCATAATGCACTTGCAGCAAGTCTTATACCAGGAGATGTAGCTCCTGAATGAAAGCTTCCATCCTCAAGCACCAGATCATGTGTGGTTGCTGTACCAAAATCAATAACAATAACCGGTCCTCCGTAGAGCTCATAAGCTGCAACTGCATCTACAAGTCTGTCTGCACCAAGAGTCTTTGGATTAGGAATAAGAACATTTATTCCTGTCTTAATACCAGGAGCTACAATTATCGGCTCAACGTGAAGATACTTGATAATTCCACTATTCAGCGAATGCATCACATTAGGAACTACAGATGCAATTATAACTGCATCTATATCTGATAACGCAAGTCCCTTTAAGCTTAACCAGTCTCCAAACATCATTCCGTACTCGTCAGAAGTTCGTGATATCCCTGTCGTCATTCTGAATGTATTGACAAGCTTATCCTTATCAAACAATCCAACTGTAATATTTGTGTTTCCTACATCAATTGCAAATAACATATTTCTACCTCATCACTTATAAGAAAAACGTCTGGAAATATGTCTCTAGCTGGTCAAATAATTCCCTCTTCGTCCTTCTTAGTTCTTTTATTTTCAATGCACTTCCGATTTCATCATATAAGATATCGTCCTCATATGCCTCTGTCGTAATCTGTAAATTACCATTATCATCAAATGTAAGTAATATAATACCACCTACATCCTCAGTAAACAAGACACACGTTATCTGCAATTCCTGTTTTACCGCCTCTGGAAGATTGGCGAAGTCCTCATTTAAATAGTATTTTTGTGTATATTTCGATGCACTACACAGTACAATATCATCCTGATACATAACTTCTCCTGTTTTTCATTAGCCTATAACATCAGCCATATCATATAAGCCTGCCGGCTTACCTGCCAAAAACTTACCTGCCTCAATAGCACCCTTGGCAAATACTGACTTTGAATATGCTGTATGCTTAATCTCTATAACCTCATCTATTCCTGCAAATATAACCTCATGCTCACCGACTATAGTTCCACCTCTTACAGCAGAGATACCAAGCTCCTTCTTATCTCTCTTCTTTCTTACCTGTGAACGGTCATACACATAATCGTACTCATTGTTTCTTGCCTCATTAATTGAATCAGCAAGTGCAAGTGCAGTTCCGGATGGCGCATCAACCTTCTGATTATGATGCTTTTCAACAATCTCTATATCAAAGCCTGCTGGTGCAAATACATTGGCAGCCTCCTTAAGAAGCTTCATTATTGTATTAATACCAAGGCTCATATTTGCTGACTTAAGTATTGCAACCTCTTTGGAAACCTGCTCAATCTTATTTAACTGCTCAGGGCTAAGTCCTGTTGTACAAAGAACAACCGGCAGATTTTTTCTTACAGCGTAATCCAGAAGATTGTCAACTGCAACAGCAGCAGCGAAATCAACTATAACATCTGCCTCAACATTACAATCATAGATATCAGTAAATACAGGATATCCATTTTGTCTATTGTCAATTACATCAATGCCTGCAACGATAGTTACTTCATCGTCAGATTTACATATATCTGTTATAACCTGCCCCATCTTACCATTGCAGCCATGCATGATTATCCTTGTCATATCTGTTTCCTCCTAAAATGCAACGCCAAAATCACGCATTGCCTTCTCTAACTTAAGTGCATTATCCGGCTCCATCTCTGTAAGTGGCATACGAAGTGTTCCACCACACATACCCATAAGCTCTACAGCCTTCTTAACAGGTATAGGATTAACCTCACAGAACAAAGCATCACAAAGAGGTATTGCCTTAAGCTGTATATCACGAGCAGTCTTAACATCGCCGTCTAAGTATGACTGAACCATCTCATGTGTCTTTTCTGGTGCAACATTAGCAAGTACAGAGATAACTCCGATACCGCCAAGAGAAAGGATTGGCACTACCTGATCATCATTACCTGAATACAAATCTATGCATCCGTCTGCAAGGCTCATAAGTCTTGCTATCTGCGAAAGGTTTCCTGTAGCCTCCTTGACAGCAACGATATTCTTAACATTCTTAGCAAGATATACTGCTGTCTCAGGCTGTATATTAGTACCTGTTCTACTTGGAACATTATACATGATTATAGGAAGAGATACACTGTTAGCAACCTCTGTATAGTGCTTGATAAGTCCCTTCTGTGTTGCCTTATTATAATAAGGTGTTACAACAAGTAAACCGTCAACTCCATACTTCTCTGCCTCCTGTGAGAGATATATAGCAGTCTCAGTACAGTTAGAGCCTGTTCCTGCAACTACAGGTATTCTCTTATTTACGACCTCTGTACAAAAACGTATGCAGTCAAGGTGCTCTTCATGTGACAATGTAGATGACTCGCCTGTTGTTCCACATACAATAATACAATCTGTTTTATGTGCAATCTGATACTCGATTACTTCTCTGAACTTATCGTAATCTACCTCTCCATTCTCCTTGAAAGGTGTAACAATTGCAACTCCTGAACCTGTAAAAATAGCCATTTTTATTCCTCCTTAAATTCTACATAATGAAAAAGGCTGGCACAAAGTGCCAACCTGAAATAAATCCCTTATTATCTCACAAGTAGCACTCCATCTTACGATGACAGTCATACAGTTATTCACTGCACACCCAGAAAAGCAAACCTTAGAATTCTGCCTATCTTCGGCGACATCCCCTTTCGTCCATATTCATCTGATCTAAGTCATCCAATGGGGTACTTTTGAATATCGCGCCTCTACCATTATACATATTTTATTATAAAAGTCCATATCTAGATTGATTATATCACCACGATATATATATGTCAATCTATTCAAGACATTCCATTTTGCTAACAGAAACCTCATATGCAACTTTATTTACAATTTCATCATTGCCTATCTTTTTCTGATATTCCCTGCTCTGGATTCTTCCCCAGACAGCCACATGCTCTCCCACAGAAAGCTTACCTGCAAATCTGGCATTTCTTCCCCAGCATATACAAGGGATATAATCAGATTTACCATACGCACGGTTCACCGCAAGCAAAATATCAGCAATTTCCCTGCCAAGCGGTGTCATTCTATAAATCGGTTCCTTACATATGTACCCATCAAGATATATCTGATTTGGCTTATTATCTCTGTCATCTTCCTCTGACAATACCTCAATCTCACGAACAAACACAGATAAAATAAGACGATTCTTGCTCTCCTCATGCTTATTGTATGATCTGAACTGTCCCTTTGCCAATACCTTCTCACCAATATGAGAATGTTCAACGTCAAATAATCTGTCTGACACCATAAGAGGTATCACATCGTGTGCATCGCTTAACCTGCTGACAATCAAATCAACCATATAAAATCCTTCCCCAAAGATTTCATGGCTGAATCTGAAATCCGATACGATTTCTCCTGCTACTACTACCTGATTGTTGTTTAAAATTTTCTCTGTCATACATTTCCTCCTTCATAATCCACGCGAAATTTAAGCTCCGCGTCAGGCAAGGTTATTTTTCCCCTCATACCATGCCCGCATTTTCTCACGGTAAATACATACCGCATTTTGTATACATAGAAAATATATTCAAGTATGAATACATTTATGACATCTTTTTTAAAATTTTCTCTGCCTTAACACCTCATACGAAATAATCGCTGTGGAAACTGCGGCATTTAAGGATTCCACCTGTCCCTCCATAGGTATTCTTATAAGCTTATCAGCCTTTGCACTGACTTCACTGCTAAGCCCATTCCCCTCGTTACCTATAAGAAATGCACAGGACGAATCAAAGCTGTGTCTGTATAGTTCCTCACCATCAAGGTGTGCCCCGTATATAGTTATTTCCCTTTTCTTAAGCAAGTCTATATCTCTACACAAATCATCAGATACATAAACCTTCATTCTGAATATAGAGCCCATAGTCGAGCGCACTACCTTGGGATTATATATATCAACCGTGTCCTTACTTATAATAATCCCCGTTACACCTGCTGCCTCGGCAGACCTTAATATCGTACCCATATTGCCCGGATCCTGTATTCTGTCAGCAATAAGTATAAAAGGCTTTTCATCCTCACCACATATATCCTGTAGCTTATACTTCTTCATCCTAACAACAGCCATAATCCCCTGTGGTGAATTAGTTCCTGCCATTCCAGCAAATACATTATCCTTAACATATAATATTTTATCTGTAGGAATATCACTTATGTACTCATCAAACCTGCCAGCCGAACCATAGGCTACAAAAATAGATACTATATCGCATGTAGGAATCTCACGAAACATTCTTATGCCCTCAACGACATACGTTCCGGTATCTCTTCTCTCACCGGCAGATTTCATAAGCTTTTTTACAGCCTTTACCTTGTCATTTGACGCTGATGTAATTATCATATCACTTGAAATGTCCATATGTACTCTCCGTATTATTTATTTTCCCTGACAAATACATTGTCCTCACCATACAAAGCCTTAAGCTCAGCGATAAGGTTGTCGCTTGCAATTACATTATACCTCTCTCCCATCTGCTTCATGGTTCTCTTAACAGGTGTTCCATCTGCATTTGGCTTTGGCATAATCATAACAAATGCCTTCGTTCTTCCGTGATATTTGCCGAGAATACCAAGAAATTCCTGCTCTTTCATAAGGTATTCCTCTATATCATAAAATCTAACCCACAGCTCCTTATTCTCAGCATTCATGTCACTTCTTATCTCTTCAAAGGTATATATCTCCGATGCTTTAATCTTGGCATCTCTCTCTGATATAGTCGCAGTTCCGGTAACCAGAATCTTAGCATCCTTTACAAGTATATCCTTGTACTTCTTGTATTCCCTTGAAAATACAATAATTTCTACCGTTCCGTACATATCCTCAAGTGTCACAAATGCCATGTTATCACCGTACTTGGTAGTCTTGATGGTTATCGCACAAACCATTCCGCCTATAGTATATCTGGCATTGTCCCTCGCAGTATACTCACCTGTCTCATCATCCTGCTTAAAATCATAAGACGCTATATTAACTCTGCTGCTTATAATATCTCTATAATCATCTAAAGGATGTCCACTGATATATACACCAAGCACCTCCTTCTCCATGGCAAGAATATCCTCCTTAGAATATTCCCCCACATCAGGATACTTGACCTGAAACTCAGTCTTTTCCTCCTCGCCAAGAAAATCGAGCAATGACATCTGACCGCTCATAGCATTTTTCTTATCTCTGTTTACCTGTTCTAATATATCCGGATATACCATAAGCATCTGCTTTCTGGTGTACCCAAAGCTGTCAAATGCACCGGCACATATAAAACTCTCTATTGTTCTCTTATTTGCTTCCTTGTTGCTTAATCTGGAGATAAAATCTTCAAGACTTTTAAATGGACCAGCCAGCTTTATCTCCTCATGTATAACATCGGTAACTCCCTCACCTACACTCTTAACCCCTGACAGACCGTAGCGTATTTTTCCATTGCTGACAGAGAAATCACCCTGTCCCTCATTAATATCCGGAGGTAAAATCTCTATTCCCATATTACGACACGACTGTATATATGCTGCAACCTTGCCTGAATTATCCTTAACTGAAGATATAAGTGCAGCCATAAATTCTACAGGATAATGGCATTTAAGATATGCAGTCTGATACGCAACTACCGCATAAACTGTTGCGTGTGATTTATTAAATGCATACTTGGCGAAATCTGTCATCTCGTCATATATCTTATTTGCAACACTCTCACTGATACCATTCTTTATACATCCCGGAATATTCTTTTCCTCATTGCCATATACGAAGCTCTGACGCTCCTTTAATATAACATCCTCTTTCTTCTTAGACATGGCACGTCTTACGTTGTCGCTCTGTCCCATCGTATATCCTGCAAGCTCCATAACTATCTGCATAACCTGCTCCTGATATACGATACATCCATATGTCTGTTTAAGGAGATGTTCTAATTCCGGAGTATCATATGTAACCTCATCCGGATGCTCCTTACCCTTAATATAGTAAGGAATAAAGTCCATAGGACCGGGACGATACAGCGAAATTCCCGCTATTACATCCTCTATATTTCTAGGCTTTAACTGTTTCATGAAGCTTGTCATTCCGGCACTCTCAAGCTGGAATACACCCTCCGTCTTACCTGACGATAACAGGTCGTATACAGCTTCATCCTCAAAGCCTACGTTATCTATATCAATATCTATGTTCTGGTTTTCCTTTACAAGCTTAACTGCATCCTGTATTACAGTTAGCGTTCTAAGTCCAAGGAAATCCATCTTAAGAAGTCCAAGCTCCTCTATCGTCACCTGACTGTACTGCGTTGTTATAGCACCCTCAGTTCCCCTTGCAAGAGGAACATACTCAATAATAGGCTTCCTTCCTATTACTACACCAGCCGGATGAGTTGTGACATGCCTTGGCAGACCTTCAAGCTGAATAGCCATGTCAACCAGCTTCTTAATCTGCTCATCGCTGTCATAAAGCTCCTTAAACTCCTTGCTCTGCTCCAATGCCTTTGGCAGAGTCATCTTAAGCTCGGTAGGTACAGCCTTAGCAACTCTGTCACAAAGAGTATACGGAAGATCCATTGCTCGTCCGACATCTCTTATTGCCATCTTAGCCGCCATAGTACCAAATGTATTTATCTGAACCACGTTATCCTTACCATACTTTCTTATAACGTAGTCTATAACCTCCTGCCTTCTCTCCGGACAGAAGTCAATATCTATATCGGGCATTGTAACACGCTCAGGATTTAGGAATCTCTCAAAAAGCAGACTGTACTTTATAGGATCAATGTTAGTAATCTCCAAGCAATATGCCACAATACTTCCCGCCGAAGAACCACGTCCCGGACCTACAGCAATTCCATTTTCCCTTGCATAATGAATAAAATCCCACACAATAAGAAAATAATCAAGGAATCCCATATTCCTTATAGTGTTAAGCTCATAATCAAGCCTGCCCTGAAGCTCATCCGTTATAACCGGATATCGCTTCTCCAAGCCCTTCTGACAAAGCTCCTTAAGGTATGTATATGCGTCATACCCCTCAGGCACATCATACTGTGGAAGCTTTTGCTCACCGAACACTATCTCGACATTACACATATCTGCTATTTTATTGGTATTCTCTATGGCTTCCTTGGCATATGGGAACAGCTTTGCCATCTCCTCTGCGGATTTTAAGTAATACTGTCCACCCTCATATCTCATTCTGTCCTCATCCGTCACAATCTTACCCGTCTGTATACAGAGAAGAATATCATGTGCCTCAGCATCCTCAGCCTTTATATAGTGGGAATCATTGGTGACAACCATTGGAATACCAGTTTCCTTTGACAGTCTCATAACCCCCGCATTTACAATTCTCTGGTCGGGAATTCCGTGGTCCTGCATCTCAAGGTAATAATTACCCTCACCAAATATATCAAGATAACGAAGTGCTGTCTCCTTTGCCTGTTCATAATTATTTCTTCTTAAATTAGTTGCCACCTCACCGGCAAGACATGCAGACAAAGCAATAACGCCCTCGCTGTACTCTCTTAAGACCTCCATATCAACTCTCGGTTTATAATAATATCCATCTATAAAGCCTCTCGATACAATCTTAGAAAGATTGTGATAGCCAAGGTCATTTTTAGCAAGCAGCACCAGATGATAATAACGGTCCTCGCCCTTAACGTTCTCTCTGTCAAATCTTGAGCCCGGAGCGACATACACCTCACAGCCAATAATAGGCTTAATTCCTGTACTCTTGCAGGCCTTATAGAAATCAATAACACCATACATAACACCGTGGTCAGTTATGGCAAGAGATTTCATGCCAAGCTCCTTAGCTCTTGCTACAAGCTCCTTTATCTTTGCCGAACCATCCAACAGACTATATTCCGTATGCACATGTAAATGCGTAAAATCCATCTTATCTACCTTTCACAAATCCCAAATACTTTATAAATGGGAACCATTTTGTCATCTTCTCCACCCTTAGAGGTATAACCTCTTTGTTCTTTATATATCTGAATGTATACTCCTCGCCATGCTCAGCAAGCATTCTTAAATACTTTTCAAGCAGCCTTCTGGACTCAGGATGTAACAGCTTAACTGCACGTCCCTTCATATAATATTCCAAAGGCTGACTGTCAGTATAAGAGTCCTTATTGTAATTCTTACATGCAGCCATTCTGTCACAGAACATCTCAATCACATACTGCTTAGGCATCTTCATACCAACAAGTCCCTTAGACTTATCAACACTATAATCAATCCAATACTCAAGATGGTGTTTATTTCTTCCCTTGTGGTGTAACCATGCGGAGGTATAACCCTTGTCCTCCCTCTCGGCATCATTAGGGCTTCTATTTCCCTGATAGTACTTAGCACCAACCGAGAACTCCGTCCACGAATACTTCGATAAATCATGTAGTAAGCCCTGCTTATATAAGCCTACAGCAAAGCAATGCTTTCTTACAAGTCTCCTGTGATTATTAATAGTCTTTAAATGTTCTAACCACTTCAATTACAATACACTTCCCTTTCATTCGGATTTGCTATACATATCTTTAAGCCCGTCTGTCACGGTAACATTATTATCATAATCAATAAAAATCGCCTCGGCATTATATTTCTCAAGCAATGCTAAAGACTTCTCATACCCAAGAGAAAAACATGCTGTTGACAATGCATCACTGTAAAGTCCATTCTCACATACCACCGTGACCGAAGAGAGCCCCTGATATGCGGGATAACCTGTATTTCTGTCCAATATATGATGATATCTTTTACCATCAACCATAAAATATTTCTCATAGTCTCCAGAAGTTGATACACATATATCTGTTTCTTCTGGAATAGTCAGATAACCTATCATATCGGACGCATCACCTTTTGGATTTCTTATTCCAATATGCCATTCCTTACCTGAAGCCTTACTTCCATACACAAGCACACTTCCACCAACAGAAACAACTGCGCCATCTACATCTGTATCTTTAAGATAATCCCTTACCACATCAAGGGCATATCC
>CAVELH010000080.1:0-11121 GCA_963616385.1 bacterium
TCTCTGTACTCTAATACGCAGTAAATCCACGCCAATACAGCAGTGACACTTACCATTCCTAATGTTGTAATTCTTTTATATAAGCTATTCATAACTATCTCTCCATATATATGTAAATATGTAATATTTTAGCATATTTGGATGTAATATTCCAGCAGTTTGTGATGAATGATTCAGCAAATGATTTGTATTTTTGTGGTAAGGGCTGAGAGCTTCTGTTACGGGATCGCTTGCGCTTAGTTGCGCCGAGCAACGGTGCTAAATTCGTGTTGCACACTCATTAAGCACCGGCTGTCGCAAATGTCCCTTCACAGAAGCCTCAGCCCCACCACCAGAAGCAATTCAACCATTACATAAGCCATCAATCCACATTAACAGCAGCAATTCACCCACTATAGAAAATTCAACCCCACCACTATAAGAAAAATCCCCCTCCCAAAACTTTCACCATACATAAACGACATTAATAAGTTGTTTCTCAGTTAATTTTTTGTATGATGAGGAGCAGTTAAGTAGATTATAAAGATTCTACATAGGTTTACTGGATAATAGGGAAAGAAAAGTGATACTGTGATGGAGGGGTTGAGAGATTTTGTAAAAGGGTATGTGTGATTGTGGGTGAGCGAAAGAAGAAATCAGATGATATGTGTGCTGAGGGATTCTGCGAAGGGACATTTGCGACAGCCGTTGCTCGGAGCAACTAAGTGCAAACGGTTCCGTAACAGAACCCCTCAGCACACACCATTAATAAGCTTGCTATTAGCAAATCTCTCAATTTCTCAACCCTAACCACCCCACCATTAATCATTACCTAATTACACCAAATCCCCCATAAACATTCCATTAAAACATTGCATATGATAAAGGGAGTAGGTATAATAAAATTATTACAAAGGACGGGTGGGGTGTTGATGGAACGGACAAAGGTTTTGGTAGAATTTTACTCTGAGGAGCCAATAGAAAATGTCATGGCGATGATAAAATATCGCCCTGAGAAAATCATATTTCTTGGACATAAGGACAACATGATAACTAAGAAAATACATGATATTGAGCATTTTCGGGACAGCAAATGTCCAGACACTGAGCTTGAATTTATAGAAGTTCCGAAGGACGATTTGAATGGCGCAATAGAGATGCTGACGGATATAATAAGGGAATATCCCGGTGTAAGATTTGAGCTGACCGGAGGAAGTGAGCTTATACTTATTGCACTTGGATGTATCGCAGCAAGAATGAATATAAGCAAAATGCGTATAGATCCATTTACGGGTAAAGAAATTGAAATAAGAGGAGATGCTGTAAATACTACAGATTATCATTACAGTATAGGGATTGCTGAGGATATTATACTGCATGGCGGTGCTTTAACTGACCAGACTGGCAGCTACAGTGACTGGAAATTTACGGAGCAGTTCCGCGAGGATATACGAGTTCTGTGGGATATTTGCAAAAAATATAAGACAAATTGGAATAAATATTGCTCTGTTATTGATGAGCTGAGAAAGAACACTCCTAAGCAGCATGACGGCTGGGAGGAGGTATACAGAAACCAGCTTGGAGAAGCTGTTAAGCTCTTATATGATTTAAGGGATGCCGGAATGATAACTCATTATACGGAGTCTGGCAAACGGGTTTCATTTAAGTTTAAGAATAGTATGATTAAACGTATCATAGGTAAGGCTGGAAATATACTTGAGCTACATGTGTACGAGGTTGCAACAAGGGATGGATATCTGTTCTCAGATGCTATTATTGGAGCACACATTGACTGGGATGGTGAGATACACGATTTTGAGCATCCGGGATATGACACGATGAATGAGATAGATGTCATTTTGATGAAGAATGTCTGTCCGATATTCATATCGTGCAAGAATGGCAAGGTTGGCGGAAATGCACTGCATGAGCTTGAGACGGTTTCCAGAAAATTCGGTGGAAAATATGCAAGAAAGGCTCTTGTACTTGGCAAGACCTGTGACGATACTACAGGAACACAGTATTTTAAGCAGCGTGCGAGAGATATGCATATATGGGTTATAGATGGCGTGTTCAACATGAGTGACGAACAGCTTCTAAATAGATTAAAGAGAATATAGTGGTAATCAATGTCCTTCAGGATGCATAGATTAAATACATAATATCTATGCTTCTGGAGGCATTTTTTGTGGATGAAATGTCAGATTGTCTAAATGCTATATATTCGGAGGAGTATCTGAATTTCCTTGTCAAGTATGATGGTGATATAGAACGCGTAAATACACTTCTTAGGCCTGACTGTGTGAATATAGTAAATAGCAGATTTCTGGTTGCATATAGCAGGGCTGATGCGATAACAAGAGCTTCCTTGTCAGGCTTTGGATATGGAATAACGCCTAAGGGCTATGGCTTGCTTGACACAAGTGTGGTAAGCACAATTCAGGCAGACAGAGTGCGAACTCTTCCGGGACTTGCGCTTACGGGAGAGGGCGTTTTAATTGGATTTGTAGATACGGGAATAGATTATAGAAATACGCTTTTTAGAAATATAGATGGCAGCACTAAGATTGCAGCTATATGGGATCAGAATGAAGAAGTATATGGTACAGGAAATCCAGTGTTCGGCTACGGAGCTGAATATACAGCTTCAGATATAGACAGAGCTTTGGCGTCAGATGAACCATACAGCATAGTTCCGAGCAGGGATAATGAGGGGCATGGAACATTTATGGCATCTGTAGCTGCCGCAAGGGATTATCCAGAAGAGCCATATATAGGAGTTTCACCCAATTCTCAGATAATTATGGTTAAGTTAAAACAGATAAAGGACAATCTGAGGGAGTTTTATCTTATTCCTGATAATGCGATATGCTTTGGCGAGGATGATATAGTTCTTGGAATCAGATATCTTATAGATAAGGCGGTTGAATTGAAAAAGCCGCTTGTAGTATGCCTTGGAATAGGTACAAATCAGGGAGACCATGCGGGAAATACATATCTTGAGCAGTATCTTTCAAGTCAGGCTAATTTGCGTGGAATCTGCATAGTTTCCGCAGGTGGAAATGAGCTTGGCTATGGTGGACATTACATGGAATATAACCGGATGTCAGATATGCGTTTTCAGGATGACATGGAGATAAATGTGGGTGAAGGGGAACGTGGCTTCACAATGGAGATATGGGGAAGTGCACCTGAGCTATACAGGATAAGCGTGCTATCACCGACAGGTGAGAGATTAGAGCAGATTCCATATAATAGAGATGGCTCGGCAGTCCTAAGATTTCTGTACGAAGGAACAACGGTGTATGTCGAAAATGTGGTTGTTGAGAGCATTTCAGGCGACCAGCTTATATTCCTGAGGTTTGATAATCCCGCTTCTGGAATATGGACGATACAGGTAAATGGAACAATAGGTGTGTATGGCAGTTCATTTAATGCGTGGCTTCCTATGCATGATTTCCTTAGTAGTGATACATCATTTGTGAGACCAAATCCTGACATAACACTATGTTCCCCCGGAAATGGCAGGGGTTCAATAACTGTGGCAGGTTATAATCACTATACAAGGGCGTTATATGTGAATTCAAGCAGAGGGTATACAAGACTTGGAGCTATAAAGCCAGATATCGCCGCACCAGCTGTAAATGTATATGGTGCATTTGCGACAGGAGGAGAGAGTGTGTTATTTACAAGAAGAAGCGGAACAAGTGTTGCATCTGCTGTGACAGCCGGGGCAGCTGCACTTATACTTGAGTGGGGATTAGTAAAGGGAAATAGCCCTTACATAAACACTGAGCAGATAAGACAGCTTATAATAAGAGGAGTTCAGAGAGTATCTGATACGGAATACCCTAATCGTGCATGGGGATATGGAGCATTGGATATATACGGTGCATTTGAAGCGTTAAGGAATATATAATGTATAAATTAATTGGCAATCAAGATATAGCTGATATAGTTGTTGAAAATGCAGGTTATCAAACACTTGTTAGTAAATTCCTATCATCCAAATGCCTGCTATCAAAGCATTGACTGATATATTTACTATTACAAAATATACATAAATAGTTCCAGAAAGGGACATTTGCGACAGCCAGCACTTAATGAGTGCAAGGCACGAATTTAGTGCTGCTGCTCGGAGCAACTAAGCGGGAGCGGTCCCGAATCGGAACTATTTATGTATAAATATAACTTGACAATATAGAAAATTGAAGTATATTTAATATATATCATTATGATTAAAACTGACATTAATATGTGTGTAATGACATGGAGGTAAGGAAATGATTTGCAAATCATGCAGTTTTGAGAACAAGGAGGGCGCGGCTTTCTGTGCAAAGTGTGGCGCACCTTTATCCCAGCCTGAGGAAAAAACAAGTGCTGCGGAAATGAAGCCTGTTGAGGATGATAGCGAGGCTAATACAACAGTGCTTACAAGTGATATGATATCACCATCTAAGCCACAGGCACCACAGCAGGGCAATCCTGCACCACAGGGATTTGTTCCGGGACCAACAGGAGCACCGATGGGTGGTCCAAAACCAATGGGTGGAGCACCAATGGGAGGTCCAAAGCCAATGAATGGAGCACCAGTGGGAGGTCCAAAGCCAATGAACGGAGCGCCAATGGGAGGTCCAAAGCCTATGGGCGGAGCACCAATGGGAGCACCTGGAACACCAGCACCGCAGAAGCCAGCTAACAATGCACCTAAGGCACCACAGCCTGCTAAGTCAGGAAAGACAGGTACAGCAGCTAAGGTGTATATAATTGTTTCTATAGTACTTATTGTTGCCATGGCAGGTGCAGGAGTATGGTTGTTCTTACATTTCAACAGCAAGATAGATGACATAAGCAAGGAGAAGGATAGTCTTGCATCACAGATGGATGCTTCTTCAAGCAACTACGAGAACCAGATAAGTGATAAGGATTCAGAGATTGCTGACCTTGAGTCACAGGTAACTGATTATGAGTCACAGATTTCAGATTATGAGTCACAGATTTCTTCATATGAGGAGACAAGTGCATCATATTCAGCATATGACAGTCTGATACAGTTTGCTAACAGCTCAGTAGGTCAGGGTTACTCAGACTTCTTTGCAAGTGATACAGTTCTTCACTTAAGCGGTGGAGATGTTGCAGTTATGGTATACTTCGGTGTACAGGAGGACAGCAACGTAGTTTACACAGTTGCAGATTCATCAGTTGCAAGCTGCGAGTGGGGCGATTCATGGAATGGTGATGTTGCAACACTTTATGTTACTCCAAATGGTTCAGGTAACACTGTAATAACACTTAGCAACGATGTTAATGATGAGACAATCAATATATTTGTATATGTAGATTAATCGTATAAGTGATTTGAGAATATACAATATAAAAACAGATATTAATAGAAATGCTCTGGGAGATTAATCCCAGAGCATTTTTACTTGTAGGATGCGACGTCAGCTTTAAATTTTAGCCATGCATCCTGATTATTAACATAGTATAAAGGACATTCCTTTCCGGTTATGTCATAGTGTCTGATAATGTGTGAGGTGTCAAGTCCACCTTCGTTCATAAGCCATGCTACAAGCTTTACAAGTGAATTGTAGGTTGCCTCATTGAATTTACCTGTTTCGTCAGGGTGGCACACCTCTATGGATATAGTGTCACGATTTCGCCAGTTACTTGCGGCAGACATTTCATTTAGCGGTATGCACTGTATTATCTCTCCGTCTAAACCAACTATAAAATGTGAGCTTACCTCAGATTCAGGATTACAGTAGAAGTCGTGGTTCTGCTGTGCTGTGGTGTTAGGGTTTCCGACATAGTGTACGACAATGTCATTATAACCACCGAGCAGAGTGCCATTTCTTGAAAACCCATCTAAAGGAATTATTTGTTGGTCAATCCACTCAGGAATCTCCGCCTGATTTAGCATATCAAGTCTTTGGTAGGTTGAATAATCCTGATAAGCATCCCTGTATGATTTGGAGGCTTGTTTATTGGCAAAGTGTCTGCCGATAAATATTCCTGGAATTAAGCCTATAAGAATAAGAATTAAAACAAGTATAATCCTCCGGCTTTTTGAACCTTTTTTTCTGCTGTTCGTGCGTTTAGGTCGTCTATTTTCCATGTGAAAATGTTCCTTCTTTCGTTTCTTATATTTAATATATATAAATTTTGTAAAAAGTATATTCGCAAAGGATAGAAATATGTTACAATAACACATAGGCTATTATATCATATCAGAGGATAATGGGGGTAGGCAAATGGATCAAAATAATGGATATAACAATTACAATAATTCCTATGGTGGGACGAACCAGCAGGGCAATTCTACATGGAATGCTCCTCAGATGGGAATGAATTTACCATATAACGGAAATCCTGAGACATTTAAGGCAAATGTTGATACAACTCAGACTGCAATGTATATGCAGAACATGGGTAACACGCAGAATGTAAATCAGGCTAAGCCTAAGAACAAGAAAAAGATTGCCAAAATAGTGGCTGTTATTTTAATTGTAGTTCTTATAGCTGGTGGAGCAGGTACATATCTGGCATTTTTTACACCAGAAAAGAGATTTAACAGACACCTCAATAAGGGCATAGAGGCTATGCAGTCTAATGATTATGAGCTTGCATACACTGAGTATAATAAAGCACTTGATATAGATGATCAGAGCATAGAAGCCATGAAGGGAAGTCTTGATTCGGGGCTGCATAAGGAAGATACATCGGAGCTTAGTAAAATATATAAGGAATATACAGATACTATAGCTTCTATGGATAAGCAGATTATAGAGGATAATGCAGAGGATATTGCAGATATATATGCAATGGCTCCTGATATTTACACTGATGACAGAGATAGCTGTGTGTCAACTCTTGAGGCTGGTATTGAGCTGTTAGGGGAGAGCGGCGCTCTTAGTGAATTATTGATTGATTGCTATATTGAGGACGCAAATGCAAAGCTTTCTGATGAGATTTATGACGAGGCGTTGGAGCTGTATGACAGTGCGGCAGAGATAGATGCGGAAAATGCAGATGTTGTTTCCGGCAGAAAAACCTGTATAGAGAAGCTCCTTGGTGACATGATAACAGCAGAGGATTTTGATGCAGCAGAGGATATGATATCTGAGTACAAGGATAAGGTTGACAATGTCAATTTTACTGAATATAGCCAGAAGATAGAGAATCAGAGAGCCTTAGGTGAGGCAGGACATGACCTTTTGGCTGGTGTATATGAGTGTATGACAGCAGGTAATTATGGTGATATGATTAATTATGATACTTCACAGGAGGCAAGCACAGTAAACAGCCTGAGGACTGGTAATTGCTATGTTTATGCTGAGGATGGCTTCACCTCTGATTACACCGGAACTGCAACCGGTCTGTACGGACTTGAGGGCGGTGGCTATTACTTTTACTGTGGTGAGTACAAGGATGGTGAGCGCTCAGGTCACGGAGTTTACTATCTTTTGACAGATATTGACAATAATACATATGATGTATATGACGGACAGTGGGGCAATAATAAGCCAAATGGACAGGGTACGGTAACAACATACAATGAGCCGTCAGATGGCGAGATTATCACAACAGCAATCTCAGGCTCATATACAGATGGATATGAGGATGGAGATTTTACTATTACTCTTACAAGTGATGCTGGTTATACAGTAACAGGTTCGTGGACTGCAACTATGGGTAAGGCAAATGATATAAGGGAGAATTATCCAGATCTTGATTGGAGTTCTACAAGTGAAAGCAGAATAGTATATGCAGTTGCTATTAGCGATGATGAGAGCGTAAAATGGTACTTCAGTATAGGTGAGGCAGGTTATCTTAAGCTTAGTCCATTCTAAAAAATATTGACTTTTTTATTATAAATTTGATATTATAATGCTTGTCGAGTAGCACAAAGAGGCGTAAATCCAGATGGATTTGCGCCTCTTTTTTTGTGCAATATATGTAGAAAGAGAGATAATAGCAATGAAAACAGAGGAACTAAACAAAATGGCTACTGAGCCAGTGAAGAAGCTTATGCTGTCAATGGGAATACCGATGATTTTATCAATGATGCTTCAGGCGGTATATAACATAGTTGATAGTGCATTTGTGGGTGGCATGAAGGAAAATGGTGTGCAGGCATTGAATGCCCTGACGCTGGCATTTCCGGTTCAGATGCTTATGGTTGCAATAGGTATAGGAACTGGTGTTGGAATGGGAGTGCTGCTCTCTAAGAATCTGGGACAGGGAGAGATGGAGAGAGTTAGCCGTGTAGCTGGAAATGGAATATTTCTGGCGTGTATTATATACATTATATTTCTCTTGTTTGGTTTATTTGGAGTGGAAACGTATATAGGAAGTCAGACTAACAATAAGCTTGTGTATGATATGGCTGTAGATTATTTGAGAATATGCTGCGTGATATCGATGGGAATAGTATTTTTCTCGATATTTGAGAAGCTGCTTCAGTCTACAGGAAAATCTGTATATTCAACAATCGCACAGGTTGCAGGAGCACTTACGAATATTATATTAGATCCGATTATGATATACGGATGGCTTGGACTTCCTAAAATGGGTGTCTGCGGTGCTGCATATGCGACTGTCATAGGTCAGATAGTTTCACTTATACTTGCAGTTATATTCCATGTAAGGAAAAATACAGAGGTTAAAAATGTTTTGAAATATATAAAACCTGATGCCGGTCTGATAAGAGGGATATATTCAATAGGCTTGCCTGCTATTATTGCACAGGCATTAATGTCTGTAATGACATATGGTTTAAATGTTATCCTCGGAGAAATAAGTGAGGGTGCGGTAACTGCGTATGGACTATATTACAAGGTTCAGCAGTTTATACTTTTTGCAGCCTTTGGTTTAAGAGACGCGATAACTCCTATAGTGTCATTTAATTATGGAATGCAGGATAAGAGAAGGATAAAGGATGGAATAAAATACGGACTGTTATATACCCTGATAATTATGATATTTGGAACAATTTTGCTTGAGATATTCCCTGAGCTTTTGGCAAATATGTTTGGATTGTCAGGACAGACCTTTGATATGTGTGTAAGTGCCATGAGAGTTATATCTGTAAGCTTCGTCTTTGCGGGCTCTAATGTGGCATTTCAGGGAATATTTCAGGCACTTGACAGGGGAGTTGAGTCGCTTGTTATATCTCTTTTAAGGCAGTTAGTATTAGTTTTACCTGTGGCATGGGGCTTTTCAATTATTACTAAAAACGATAACAGTAAGATATGGCTTGTGTGGAGCACATTTATCATAGTTGAGGCTGTATGCTTTGTAATTGCATCAATATTTATGAGAAATATAAGAAAAAAGAAAATAGATGTTATTTCTGACAAATAAAGGGGAAAAATAATTAAATATAGTTTCACATACATTTCACAAAATCGGGGTGACATTTAAAATGGTATATGTTACAGTATTTGAATAAAATTGGCAATCAGCCATTGGTGGGAGAAGAGAAATATGCGAATAGTTATACAGAGAGTAAGTCATGCATCAGTTTGGGTGGATGGAGAGATTATAGGAAGCATAGGAAGAGGCTTTCTTGTTTTGCTTGGTGTTGCTGATGGTGACACAAGAGAGATGGTTGATAAGTATGTAAAGAAGCTGTCAACATTAAGGATATTTGAGGATGCAGAGGGAAAGACTAATTTATCTCTGACAGATGTTGGTGGAGAGGTATTGGTTGTGTCTCAGTTTACTCTCTATGCGGACTGTAAGAAGGGTAACCGTCCAAGCTTCGTAAAGGCTGGCTCGCCGGATTTTGCAAATGAGCTGTATGAGTATTTTAAGGAGCAGTGCGTAGCGACCTTTGGAAAGGTGAGCTGTGGAAGCTTTGGTGCAGATATGAAAGTAGATTTATTAAACGATGGACCATTTACGATATTGTGGGATAGCGACTGGTGGTAGACTGTAGCGACTGATAGTTAGGAGTGAGACATATGGTACAGGGATTGACGGGTGCAGAGGTAAATGAGAGGATAAATAAGGGGTTGGTGAATCAGGCGGATAATTCAACTGAGAAATCGACAAAGGAGATAGTTCTGTCCAATACACTTACTTATTTCAATCTTATATTCCTTGTGATAACTGTGCTGTTGTGTCTGGTTGGCTCATTTCGTAATCTTACATTTTTGCCGATTGTTATAGGTAATATGCTTATAGGAATATTTCAGGAGATAAGGGCGAAAAAGACTCTTGATAAGATGAATATTCTTAATGCTCCGCATGCTGTCGTTGTCCGTGATGGTGTGGAGCAGCAGATATTGTCGGAGGAGCTTGTGCAGGATGATGTGATTATCCTTTCGGCGGGCGACCAGATATGTGCAGATGCGATTGTCATAGATGGTTCGATACAGGTTAATGAGTCTTTGCTTACAGGTGAGGCGGACGAGGTCGAGAAAACAAGTGACAGTGAGCTTTTATCGGGAAGCTTTGTAGTGTCAGGTCAGTGTTATGCAAGGCTGGTTAAGGTTGGTAACGAATCATATATATCTAAGCTTACCAGAGAAGCTAAGGCTATGGGAAGTGGAGAGCAGTCAGAGATGATTCGCTCCATAAATCAGATAGTTAAGTGGGTTGGAATAGTTATTATTCCTATCGGTGCGCTGCTTTTTTATCAGAGCCATTATGTGAACCATGAAACTATAAGAAGAAGTGTCACAGCGACAGTTGCAGCCATAATTGGTATGATTCCTGAGGGGTTATACCTGCTCACAACGGTTGCACTTGCGTTAAGTACTATTAATCTTGCCAAGAAAAAGGTACTGCTCCATGATATGAAGAGTATAGAGGCTTTAGCAAGAGTTGATGTTTTATGCGTAGATAAGACAGGAACAATAACAAAGCCGGATATGAATGTAAAGCAGCTTGTAAAAAGCAGTAAGGCGGATATTACTGTAGAGGAATTTGAAGGACTTCTTGCTGATTATACGCTTGCATCTAAGGATAACAACTCAACCATGCAGGCACTCAAATCCTATATGGATGAGAAAGCAGCCGGTGTGGTTACCCACAGACAACCAGTTTCGGTATATCCATTTTCGTCAACGACAAAGTATGGAGGAGTACTGTTTTCTGATGGTATGTACCTGCTCGGTGCGCCAGAGTTTATTA
>CAVELH010000081.1:0-10849 GCA_963616385.1 bacterium
CTGCTAAGGTGGAAAATATACGAGAACGGCTCTGCCAGTATAATAAGTATTATCAATCCTATAAATGAGTTTATGTACCTCTTATAATTTTTACCCGGTGTTATATTCATTACAATCCCCGAAAGAATAAGGTATATGATAAGACTTTTCATCCAGCCATATAGCATCTATCCACCCCCATTACTCGCATAAGCCATAATTGCTATAGTAAGCATAAAAAGAACTACCGAGCTTCCTATTGTCTGTAGCAGAAGGCTCATCCCTCCTGACAATGCCTCTATGCCCTCAACATATCTCTTTTCACCTATCGGCTGTATTACAACTCCTGTAATCCTGACCATAAACATTATGAGGAACATCTTTACAACCGGTATCATTACAAGCACTACAAGAAGTAAAATTCCCGCCACACCTATACAGTTTTTTATTACAAGTCCCGCACCTAAAAATGTGCCTGCAAGGACCGACATAATGCTTCCACCCGGTATGGCAGATATCACTCTGTTCACCGTAGTTCTTCCTATGGCATCTATCTGAGGCTCTATAAGACTTTTAATAATATTTAAGCCTGCAATAAAGACAACTATAGTCTTTAAAATCCAAGATACCAGATTTTTTATAAGCAGACACAGCTTAGAAAAGCTGTCCTCCTTATTGAGATTATTTACAAGTGATACTATGACGTAGAATTTAATAAGTGGTATGACAAACTTAAGTATAACCACCTGCACAAGCCACACTCCAACCAGTATCACCTCATACATTCCAGCCGATGTAACAGTATGTCCGATATAATTCATTGCAATGGCATATACCGGTACAACTATTCTTATAAGCACAAGTATTCTCTCAAGCGAGGAGCAGACCATATCCATAGCCACAGAAAATGACGCAAGCATAATTGATGTCATAATAAGATAAGTAACGTAAAATCCATTTTCGGCTACAAAGCCATTTCCAAATGAGCCTGATATATTTATGAATATCGAGCCAAGCAGCGCTATGCTTATAAGCTGTATCATCAGACTTTTGTTATTTGACAAATCCGAAAATATTCCATTTATGGCAAGACTTCCTATCCTGTTTATTATATTTTTTACCTGTCCATCCTTTACGTCTCCTATTATATCTGTAAATGATATATCTCCCCCATATCCATTTTCACGGAGCTTATCATCCACAGACTTGACATCAAGATTATTAAGAATATCCTCAACAGCAGTATCATAGTCTACATCATCTGTGTTTTTATCAGTATTTTCAGACGTCTGGCTCTGGTACGCTGTCTCCTCTTTATTTACATATATTTCATTATTGTTTTCCCTGAAAAAAAATAATGAGTTAAGTGCACAAGCCACATATATACATACAGTGTATATACCATTCATATTACACTCACCTCACATCATGTTTAGTATCATCTCTATCACCTGCATAAGCACAGGTATTGATACAACCAGCATTGTCAATTTTCCAAAAAGCTCTATCTGTGATGCTACAGAGCTATACCCTGCATCCTTGCTTATTCCGGAGGCAAACTCACATATATAAGCAATTCCTATAAGCTTTAGAAGTACGGAGAGGTACTCCTTGTCCACCTTTATGTACGAGGATATCTTATCAAGCACCTTTAACATACTTCCGAGCCTGTCAACACACATAACTATAATCGATATGCATATGGCAACACTAACCATTGCGCTTATCTCAGGATTTCTGCTCTTTAAACTTATCGCCAGTATAATGGCTATAATAACTAATGCCATCACAATACCGACATTCATATAAATGCCCCCATTTTTAAACTGATTATCAGAATTCAAACAGCTTGTTTATATCCGCAAAAAGCTGATACACATACGGTACTATCCACGATAAAACAATAAGCAGACCGGCTAAGCTCACCAGATATGCCTGGTCATCCCTTCCGGAATGTTTAAGTATCTGGTTGAGCAGCGATACTATTATTCCAACCGCACCTATTTTAAATATAAGCTGTATCGTCATAAGCCTATCCTCCTATAACAATATAACAACCAGAAGTATCGCCCCTAAAACTGACAGTATAACTGACAGCTTCATCTTATTATTAAGTTCC
This sequence comes from bacterium, assembly GCA_963616385.1. Classification (GTDB taxonomy): domain Bacteria; phylum Bacillota; class Clostridia; order Lachnospirales; family Lachnospiraceae; genus Coprococcus_C. The sequence continues at coordinate 2,099 of CAVELH010000081.1, forward strand.
TTCTCACCGTCACTAACGCATTTATGAATATGCTCACATTCAAGTATAAAGCCCTGCTCCTGTGCATCTATGTCAGGATATTCCATACAACGTCCCACCGCCCGTACAAGCTCCATATCCTTTTTAGTAAGATTAGATATGAGATACAGCTTTTTTAATGACTCGTCCCACAAATGCATAAAGCTTCCGTTTTCACTAAGTCCTTCCCTGTCATCCCTTATAATATCGCACAGCTCATTTAACCATGACGAAAATGGTTGTCCACACCTGCATGCCGCACTCTCGCATGCCTCGTATATTATAGATCTGTGATACTTTATCTCTCCCTTTAATATATTTACAACCCGCTCAAGCTCATACAGCTCACAAACACGTTTTTTCATAAGTACAGCTATGTTTATACCTATGTACAAGCCGGAGCCTATAACACAAAGCACCCCCGCTAATTTGCAACACACAATGAATGAAGATATAGCTCATTTCCCCTTTCATCAAAAATGCTCTCGACAGTTCCAAGTCCCTGACTCTGTCCCAACACTATGTATCTGTCAAATACCTTTTCCTCCACAAGCTTTCTGAGCACAGGCTTCGTCCTTATATCATCTATGGAATTACCATGCACTGTTGCAATAATCCCGCATCCACAATTAATCACATAAGATATGGCATCTATATCTTCTCTGCTTCCTATCTCATCTACGGCTATCACCTTCGGATTCATGGAACGTAAAAGCATAAGCATGCCCTCAGCCTTAGGACAGCAGTCCAGTATATCTGTTCTAAGTCCGACATCATTCTGAGGTGCTCCCATATAACAGGCAGCTATCTCCGAGCGTTCATCCACAACTCCAACATTCATGCCTCTGCAATAGCTGTTTCCATCTGATATCATCCTTATGATATCTCTAAGCAAAGTGGTTTTGCCGCATCCCGGCGGTGATATTATAAGTGTATGCAGCACTCTGCCATCTCTTATTATGTACGGCAGCACGCTTGATGCACATCCGCACATCTGGTGCGCTATTCTGATATTTATAAATGAAATATGTTTCACGTTCTTTATTCTCCCCTGTTCTAATATAACCTGTCCTGCCAGTCCTACCCTGTGTCCACCCTGCACAGTTATAAAGCCCTGCCTCACCTCATCCTCATACGCATATATCGAATAATCTGACACATAATCTATCGTGCATTTGATATCTGTAGCTGTAACTCTATATGCATTCCTGCTGTCAGAAATAAGTCCCCTTGACTCATTTACAAAATAATCGCCATATGAAAATACCAATATAAGCGGCTCATTTATTCTAAGCCTAAGCTCTATTAAATCCGTATAATCTATGTCGCATTTACCAAGAATACATCTGATACACGGAGATAGCAGTCTCAAAATAATTCCCTTCACAATTTCACCCCTAGATTATATATATGCACATTCACTATAAATATGATTATGAAATTGCTATTACATTAAGGTTCATTATCGTAAATGTTTATTATGCCTAGACTTATGTCGATTGCAGGTTGGATGGCTTATATATGGCAGGGGGGGGATGCAGATATAGCTTCTATTACGGGACCGTTCCCACTTGTTGCTCCGAGCAGCGGCACTAAATTCGTGCTATGCACTCATTAAGTGCCGGCTGTCGCAAACGTCCCTGCATAGAACTATATCTGCATCCCCCCCCTGCCATATATAAGCCATCCAACCTGCAATCCAATATGAACATTCACATAATAAACATTTACTAAAAAACAGTTGAAAAATAGCCTCATTTATATTAATATAAATGTATATGTGACATTAAATGGTCCGTGACAAGAAATTACAGAGATATACAAGGAGGATATTATGATATCAGCAGGCGATTTTAGAAACGGTGTTACAATTGAGTTAGAGGGTAACGTATACCAGATTATCGAGTTTCAGCATGTTAAGCCAGGTAAGGGTGCTGCTTTCGTAAGAACAAAGTTAAAGAATATAAAGAGTGGCGGTGTTGTTGAGAAAACTTTCCGTCCTACAGAGAAGTGTGAAAATGCTCATATCGACAGAAAGGATATGCAGTATCTCTATTCAGATGGAGACCTTTACAACTTCATGGATACAGAGACATATGACCAGATTGCCATCAACAAGGATGTAATCGGTGACTCTCTTAAGTTCGTTAAGGAGAACGAGATGTGTAAGGTTGTATCTCACAACGGTTCTGTATTTGCAGTTGAGCCACCATTGTTCGTAGAGCTTCTCATCACAGAGTGTGAGCCTGGTGTTAAGGGTGATACAGCTACAGGTGCTACAAAGCCATGTACAGTTGAGACAGGTGCTACACTTTATGTACCTCTCTTCGTTAATCAGGGTGATACAATCAAGATTGACACTAGAACAGGCGAATATTTATCAAGAGTATAATTGACTCTGACATATTTCGTATATAAATAAAAAGCTGAACTATTTGTAAACCTTACGGTTTCTCATAGTTCAGCTTTTTTATTATTATAAGCTTATCTTAATCAGCTCCTTCGGTGAGCTTGCAAGATTTTTGTATCCATCCTCCGTCACAACTATCATATCTTCTATTCTCACACCGAACTCTCCCGGCAGATATATTCCCGGCTCAACAGTTATAACAACACCGCTTGTAAGTATATCATCACATTTTCTGGAGAAGCGCGGCTCTTCATGTATAAACAAACCTACGCTGTGTCCAAGCCCATGTCCAAAATACTCACCATAGCCGGCAGATGCTATTATGTCTCTTGCACACGCATCCACGTCACTACACTTTACACCGGGCTTTACCATCTCAAGTGCTTTTAGCTGTGCCTTAAGTACAGTATTGTATATCTCTAAATGTTTGTCCGAAGGTGTATTTCCTATATAGACAGTTCTTGTCATGTCAGAGCAATATCCCTCATACATACACCCAAAATCCATTGTAAGGAAATCCCCATCCTTAAGAACGCGATTAGTTGGCACTGCGTGAGGAAGTGAGGAATTATTACCGGATGCAGCAATAGTGTCAAAGCTGAGCCCTGATGCACCATTTTTCCTCATAGCATATTCAAGCTCAAGTGCAACATCCATCTCAGTAATGTTATTCTTTATGTTCTCTCTTAGATAATCAACTATCCTCGCAAATGCAATATCTCCTATCTCCTCAGCCTTAGCAAGCTTCTCTATCTCCTCATCAGTCTTTATCTGACGTAAGGTATCAATTCTTCCATCCATGGGAATAAGCTTTATTGAATCAGCAAAAGCCTCCCTGTATGCCTTATATTTCATATATGATATCTCATTATTCTCAAAGCCAAGTCTCGTGTCAGGAGGAACAAGCTTAAAAAGTGTCTTTGCATATCCTTCCATTCCAATATCTATACAGATAGCCGAAGGAGCCTCTATACTGACCTGCTCTGTATACCTCGAATCTGTAAGAATATATACCTTGTCATCAACCACAAGCATACAGCCTGTGTGTCCTTTATAGCCTGACAGATAGTGAATATTATAACCATCTGTCAATAAAATTGCGTCTACGTCTGCCTCCTTCATGGCAAGATATAATCTGTCCATTCTGTCTTTCATATTATTACCATCCTTATAATATATTTACAAAGGCTCCTCCACAGCCTGTTCGCATATGGAGGAGCCATCATTAGTTATATGTCTCTACGCTTCTTTATTATTATTGATATACCCATAAGGCTAATCACAAACGCTATAAATACAAGCACCAGAGGTGTATTATCTCCAGTCTTAGGAGCACCAGTCGTTGTTGTAGTTGTTGTACTTGTTTCCGTTGTATTTGTCTCTGTTGTTCCCGTCTGTGTTGTAGTTATCTCAGTTGTATCTGTTGTTTCCTCTGTGTCTGTTGTATCTTCTGTCTCTGTTGTTTCCTCTGTATCTGTTGTCTCAGAAGAAGAGCTTGTATCCTTACGCTTGTCCTTCATAACAATGGTTTCACTGCCGAGAAGCTCATAGCTCTTGCTTGTCTCATTATATGTAAGCAGGTTACCATCTAAGTCAAACTTAAACTTAATTGGTTTTGCTATCTCATATCCTGAAGGAGCGGTAAGCTCTGTCAAGGTATATACTTCATTTGCCTTAAACTGTGACATTGAAAGCTCATATTGTGTATCTCCGGAAATCCACTCAGCTCCAACTGTAGCACCTGACTCATCTATAATTGCAAGCTTAGCTCCGGCAAGCTTAGCTCCTGTCTCATCATCAAGCTTGCTAACATATATACTTCTCTCGGCATCCCTTACAATTATGAGATTATCACTTACAGCAGTTGATGTTCCATTATCAACAATCATAACCTCATCATTATCATTAATCATGAAGTATACCGGCTCAAAGCGTTCATATCCAAACGGAGCCATAATCTCCTGTAGCTTATAAGTCTTGTTCTTCTCGAATTTATTTACAGGTATCGCATGCTCTGTTGTTCCTGATGTCCATCCCGGAATTACAGTATTTCCGGCTGTATCAACAATGAGATTATCATTGCTATCTGTAATACAAAGCACCGCGCCTGCAAGCTCATCAGAACCAGTCATTGTTCTCTTACTTATATATACATAGTCTCCACTGTAATTGTTAAGTGTTGCCTGAGGAGCTACAGTAGCACTATCAGTAATAACTATATCAGAGCTAAGTCCATCATACTGAACATATATTATAGTACTGATAGGTGATGTCTTAACAACTCTTAAGTTAATATCTGATGCCTTAACATAGTTGTCCGGACATGTCTTTTCTCTTATGATATATTCTCCCGGCTCAAGGTTCTCCACCTTGTAGCATGCATTTGCAGTATCATATACTATATCTGTCTCGTTTCTGTCAGAATCAATAAGAACAAATGATGTCTCGCTTATAAGTGCCTCATACTTCGTGCTGTCTGTCACTTCATTATCGTTGTCATCAATAAAGCTCTTCTTTAACGTAAAGCTGTTTGTAAATGACATTCTCGTGTTGGTTACCGCTATATCCTTATTAAAGTCATCTCCACTGGCAAGCGCTGTCTCACTTAAGTTTTTGATTGACTTATCTGAATATACCGAGAAGGTTATATTGCTATGTGCATCAAAGCCTGCACCCGCTGTCTCAACTATAGTATACTCACCAACATCAAGATTCTTAAATGTATATATTCCCTGTGCCTTATTTGAAGAAACTCTCGCACCTGTTATCTCTGTCTGGTACGCTGTGCCATAGTCCTTGTAGAGCTTAAATTCTGCATACTCAGATGAGGTAAGCTCTGTTGCTATATCAAGGCTCTTACCCGTTGCTGATACATATGATTTATGTACAGTAATTGAGTTGGAAACCTGATGATTTCTATATACTATAAATGCACTATCAGTTGTTCCAGAACCTGTTATTGCAAAATCGGATGCTGTAGTTCCGCTATATGAAGCAGATATAGTTCCTGCCTCCGCAACTACAACCGCTATAACTCCGCTTGACTTATATCCTGCCGGTGCTGTCTCAACCAATGAATATGTACCGGAAGGGACATTATCAACCTTATACAAGCCTGTTGTTCTGTCATATATAAGAGGATAAGAATTTCCTGACATATCCTGCAATGTAAACTGTGCAATATTGGCTGCTACAGAATCATCAGGATAAACCTCAGCACCCGCAGCATCATAATAATACTTCTTTAACTGCAATCTGTTAGGTACTTTACTGTTATTTACAACTACACTGAGTGACTGCGAATTATCACCTGTAACGCTAGTCCATCCGGAAGGTAAGGTATCAGGCAGCTTAATATTGCCATACATGTCTACTGTAAATGTAATATCGGAAGCAGCCACATAACCTGTAGCGGCAGTCTCTGTAATCTTATATGTTCCCGCAGCAAGATTCTTAAATGTATACTTTCCTGTTCTCTGGCTTACTGTGCTTTCCATACCTGTTATCTGTGTGCCATCTGTTCTTGTCAAACTAAATGAAGCAAACTGATTAACCTGTGATATAGGTATCTCTGTAACACCATCAGCCTTGTAATACTTCTTCTGTATTGAAAGCTGGTTACTATTCTGACGGTTATACAGTGTTGCTGTAACGGATGTTGTATTATTGCCATACAGAGATGAGAAGTCACTTCTTGTTCCTGCATATGATACATTAATCTTTCCATCTGATGTTACAACAAGCTTTATATCATCAGCCGCAGCAAAACCCTGTGGATGTGATGTCTCCTTTATGTAGTATGTTCCCTCACTGAGGTCACTTACAGTAATCATTCCAGTTGATGCAGTGTAGGTAAGCTTACCTGCCACCTCGTTTGAAGCACTGTCATACAGTGCAAATTCTGTAGCACTACGCAATGCAGCCAAATTAGTATCTGAAGCTGCTGCACCATTTGCATATGTAAACTGTTTTGTTATAACGACCTTGTTGCTAATAGTATTAGCTGTTGTAACATCAACTGAATAACTTCTGTTACTGTAAGGGTCAACAGTATAACCTGTGCCTGACTCAACGATTATTAAGAAACTATCATCCACCTTAAACTTAATACCATCTGTGGCAGCCTGTGTAAAGCCATCTGGTACGCTTGTCTCCTTAATAATGTAATCACCCGGCTCAAGCTTGCCTATACTGTAATTAACACCATCAGTCGTTGTCATTGTTCCAACTGCGGTATCTGTTCCGTTCACCTGCTTATATACAGTAAATACTGCATTATCAGTATGTGTCGCCGGTGTTCCATCCGGCTGCAAATAATTCTTATGAAGTGTAAGCTTATTCTCATATGGTCTGTTCACTAATGTTGCGACCATAGTCTCTACATTATCCTCTACAACCATTGAGGTACGGAAATCATCTGTGTTAGTATTGTCCGGTGCTATTCCATACTTAATTCGCTTTATCTCAAGACCATTGCCGCCAGCTTTAGTACCTATTTCAAATTCAATGTGGTTTGCTGGATTATAGCCATTTCTCCAATTATTCTCAGTAACCCAATATGTACCTTCAGTAAGACCAGTTGCCTCCCAACGATACTTTGCAGGGTTATATGTAAATGGTATATCAGCACCATTATCCATCCTTCTTAGCGTAAAGCTTATATCATTAGAAGCCGGCTCAGTCGTAATCAATACCTCTTCAGTTCCCGCCTGATTAGCGAGTACCTTCTGTAGATAGAATCTGCATATTGCACCCTCTACCTCTCTGTTTTGTACAGAGGTTGTACCAGTATAAGAACCAACAGCATCATTATTAACATGAACCTTATATTCTGAGTCAACATAGAAGAATACTGTCTGTAATGCCTCGTATTCTGTGGTATCTCCAGTTTTAAGGCTCTCCTCAGCCATATAATAACCAGGCTCTATATTATTCCATATATACTTATCTGACTCACCCGCATTAGCAGCCATGCCAAGTGAATAGCTCTCATAATCTGTACCCATTGCAGTTGCAACATAACTGGCTTTAAGAGACTTATCTCCTGTACCATTCCACTTAAGTAATGTAAATGTCACCTTCTGCATAGCACCATTAGCATCTGTCTCAGGAACAGTGCTTGCATCTATAATATTACCATCAGCATCATAATATGTCTTTTCTATAGTGAAGCTGTTATCCTTTATCACGTTGTCCACAGTTAATTCTCTATGTACTATAGATGCCCCTGTTGCCGGTGCTATAGCTGTACCATTCTTATCTGTTATAGTTATCGTACCTATTGCAGATACAGTAATGGTAAGTGGAAGTCTTTCGTCCTCATCATATACATCAGATGTGCTCTCTTCTATCTTATATATACCAGCTGGAAGCTTAGACAGTTTATATGTAAATCCATCTGTAGTAACCATATTCTCAGGTGTACCACTTACTGCCACATAATTTCCAGACTCGTTTAACTCATGTGTCTTTGTCACAGTAAATACTGCCTGCTCAGGTACTACTGTAAGAGGTGATTGCTTAGCAGTGTCTGATGCCTTGAAGTATCTCTTATCTATTGTGATACTGTTATCAAACATCTCAGTATTTTTAATTTCCTTCTCATCAGGCTCATACTCTGCTGTCTCACCCTCCCATGAAATCTTATGGTTTGTAACTGTAAAATGGTAAACAACATTAAGCTTGTCATACCCGTCAGGTGCAGACTTCTCATAAATCGTATATGTTCCGTCTGGTATCTCCTTCAAAGTAATCTTATTATCTGAATTCTCATAAGTAAAGCTTCCTTCTACAGTACCTGTTGATAAAGGTGTGTATAGTCCACTATCGCAATCAGCTAATGAAAGGTCTCCCTCATATACCTCAAGCACTGCATTTGTGGCAGGCATTGTGTCTGACTCAGTTACACCGTCAACCTTGTAATACTTCTTATTAATAACAAGCTTATTCTCCGGCAATGTCTGGCTTGGCATATCTGAGAAGATAAGCTCTGTTCCTGCTGTTATTCTATATACATCTGAAGGAAGTTTATCTAAGGCTGTAGCAGATATCTCCTGAGTATCTACAACAATAACCTTATATATCTGGTCTGATATGTCATAGCCATATGGTGCAGTTTTCTCTGTAATCACATAATATTTATTCTTGGCTATAGCTGTATCTGTACCTGTACTGCCTGCTGCTCTGGTATAGCTTTCATCCCACATCCTGCCTGTGCTGTCGGTAGTAACAGTATATGTATTTCCTGATGCCTTCCATGTGTTTGCTGTATCATCCCACTCGTACTCAACAGCCTCAAAAGTTGCTCCAGACAGATACTTGGT
>CAVELH010000082.1:0-10727 GCA_963616385.1 bacterium
ATCCTAAGCAGGTTGAGTTAAGCATATATAATGGAATACCACATATGCTTATACCGGTTGTGACAGATCCTAAGAAGGCTGCCGGAGCACTTAACTGGGCTGTTATGGAGATGACGAACAGATACCAGCTTTTTGCACAGTACAATGTACGTAATCTACAGGGCTACAATGAGAAGGTTCTTGCTGTTACAGGTGAGCCTGAGGGCAATGAGGAGCTAAAGAAGCTGCCACAGATAATTATTATAGTTGATGAGCTTGCTGACCTTATGATGGTCGCACATGGAGAGGTTGAGGATGCCATAGTAAGACTTTCACAGCTTGCCCGTGCGGCTGGAATACATCTTGTAATTGCCACACAGAGACCTTCTGTTGACGTCATAACAGGACTTATTAAGGCAAACGTGCCATCGAGAATTGCCATGACGGTTTCGTCCGGTGTAGATTCAAGAACTATTCTTGACATGAATGGAGCTGAGAAGCTGCTAGGAAAGGGCGATATGCTGTTTTATCCTACAGGATATCCAAAGCCTGTCAGAGTGCAGGGAGCATTTTTATCTGATGATGAAATTGCAAATGTTGTTGATTTCCTCAAGGAGCAAAATGGTGATAACGCAGTCTATGATGAGAAGATTAGCAACGAGATAGCAAGCACTAAGGTAGGCGGTGCGGGCGGACAGTCCTCGGCTGAGCCGGAATATGATGACTATTTTGCGGATGCGGGTAAATTCATAATAGGAAAGGACAAGGCTTCCATAGGTATGCTACAGAGAGTATATAAGATAGGCTTTAACAGGGCAGCACGAATCATGGATCAGTTATCTGAGGCTGGCGTTGTCGGACCTGAGGAGGGTACCAAGCCTAGAAAAGTTCTTATGACTATGGAAGAATTTGAAAATTTTGTTGAAGAGAATTTATAACATGTGCTACACTAATTCATTGGGTAGATAATAATTACAAAGGAGACAAAGGATTATGTTGACAGATATTGAAATTGCACAGCAGGCAAAGCTTGACAATATAAAGGAAGTTGCCGCTAAGGTTGGTATGACAGAGGATGATTTGGAATTATATGGCAAATATAAGGCTAAGATATCCGATGAATATATGGAGTCTATAAAGGACAATGAGAATGGTAAGCTTGTTTTAGTTACAGCTATAAACCCTACTCCTGCCGGAGAGGGAAAGACAACAGTGACAGTAGGGCTTGGACAGGCTATGAACAGGCTTGGCAAGAAAACAGTGATAGCATTGAGAGAGCCATCACTTGGACCTTGCTTCGGTATAAAGGGTGGAGCTGCCGGAGGCGGATATTCACAGGTAGTTCCTATGGAGGATTTGAATTTACACTTTACAGGAGATTTTCATGCTATAACATCAGCTAACAATCTTCTTGCAGCCATGATGGACAATCATATGCATCAAGGAAATGCACTCCGCATAGATCCTAAGAGAATCGTATTTAAAAGATGTCTTGATATGAACGACAGAGCACTTCGTAACATCATAATAGGTATGGGTAAGAAGGCAGATGGAGTTGTAAGACAGGATGGCTTCGTTATAACAGTAGCATCGGAGATTATGGCTATACTTTGTCTTGCTTCAGATATCAATGATTTAAAGGACAGACTTTCTAAGATTATCGTAGCTTATAACTACGACAATGAGCCTGTAACAGCAGGTGACTTAAAGGCAGTAGGTGCCATGACAGCACTTCTCAAGGATGCTATTAAGCCTAATCTTATACAGACATTAGAGCATACACCTGCACTCGTTCACGGAGGACCATTTGCTAACATCGCACACGGATGTAACTCAGTACGTGCTACAAAGACTGCACTTAAGATGGCTGACTATGTTATAACTGAAGCTGGATTTGGAGCTGACCTTGGTGCAGAGAAGTTCTTTGATATAAAATGTCGTATGGCAGGCCTTAAGCCTGATGCTGTAGTTCTTGTGGCTACTGTTCGTGCACTTAAATACAATGGCGGTGTGCCAAAGGATGAGCTCTCTAACGAGAATCTTGAGTCATTGAAGGCTGGTATAGTTAATCTTGAGAAGCATATTGAGAACTTACAGATGTATGGAGTTCCTGTAGTTGTCACACTTAACAGATTTGTCTCAGATACAGATGCAGAGCTTAGCTTTGTAAAAGAATTCTGTGAGTCTAAGGACTGTGACTTCGCACTTGCCAATGTATGGGAAAAAGGTGGCGAAGGCGGTGAGGAGCTCGCTAAGGCACTTTTATATACACTTGAGAATAAGAAGAGTGATTTTAAACTCTTATATAATGATGACTTATCAATAAAAGAGAAGATAGAGACAATAGCTACTAAGATATACGGTGCAAAGGATGTTTCATACAGCCCTGAGGCTTTGCGTGCAATAAAGAAGATAGAGGAGATGGGCTTCTCTGATATGCCTGTATGTATGGCTAAGAATCAGTATTCTCTCTCAGATGATGCAAAGAAGCTTGGCAGACCTACAGGATTTACTGTAAATATCCGTGAGGTATATGTAAGTGCAGGTGCAGGCTTTGTTGTTGCGATAACCGGAGCTATAATGACTATGCCGGGATTACCTAAGAGCCCTGCGGCAGAGCGTATTTTTGTTGATGAGAATGGAGTTACTAACGGACTGTTCTAATTTGTGATGGAGGAATAAGATGGCACTTAGAATTGATGGAAAAGTTATATCACAGCAGATAAAGGATGAGCTTAAGGAGAAGGTTTTAAAGCTTAAAGAGGAAGGCATGGAGATATGTCTTGCTGTTATTCAGGTAGGAAATGATCCTGCATCCTGCGTTTATGTTGGAAACAAGAAAAAGGCGTGTGCTTATATTGGCATTAAGTCACTTTCATATGAGCTTCCTTATGAGACAACAGAGGAGGAGCTTATAGCACTTATAGAGAAGCTTAATAATGATGACAGCGTACACGGTATATTAGTTCAGTTACCTGTACCTGAGCACATTAATGAGAAGAATATCATAAATGCTATTTCACCTAAGAAGGATGTAGATGGCTTCCATCCTGCAAGCGTTGGGGCGTTATCTATAGGTGAGAAGGGATTTGTGTCATGTACACCTGCTGGAATTATACAGCTTCTCAAACGCTCAGATATTGAGATTGCCGGCAAGGAGTGTGTGGTAGTAGGAAGAAGTAATATCGTAGGAAAGCCTATGGCAATGCTCCTTTTGCGCGAGAATGGAACTGTTACGATATGTCACTCTAAGACAAAGGATTTAAAAGAAGTATGTAAGCGTGCTGACATTCTGGTTGTAGCGATTGGTCGTCCTAAGATGATTGATGCAAGCTATGTCAAGGAGGGGGCTGTTGTAATAGATGTAGGCATTCACCGTGATGAGAATAATAAGCTGTGCGGAGATGTAGATTATGCATCAGTTGAGCCGGTAGCCGGTGCTATCACACCTGTTCCGGGGGGCGTTGGTCCTATGACTATTGCTATGCTTATGAATAATTGCGTAGAGGCAGGAATGGCATAATGAATATACTTATGGTATCGCTTGGATGTGATAAAAATTTATGTGACAGTGAGACAATGCTCGGGCTGCTTCGTGCTGAACACTACAACATAACAAATGACGAGCAGGAGGCAGATGTTGTTGTTGTTAATACATGTAGCTTTATAAAGGACGCTATGGAGGAGAGTATAAATACTATCCTTGAGATGGCTAAGCTTAAACAGGGGAGACTTAAGTATCTTATCGCTGCCGGATGTCTGGCTGAGAGATTTAAGGATGAGATATGCTCTGAAATTCCTGAGATAGATGCGTGTGTTGGAACGACAAGCTTTGACAAGATTGTTGATGTTGTAAAGGAGCTTGAAGCTAAGAATAAGGATGAGAAGATTTACGTCTATGATGATATAAACCGTCTTGCAGCCTCTTACAAGGAAAAGGTTATCACATCAGGAACATTTATGGGTTATCTTAAGATTGCTGAGGGCTGTGACAAGTTCTGTACCTATTGTATAATTCCTCATATAAGAGGCAGATACAGAAGTGTTCCGATGGAGGATGTTATAGAGCAGGCAAAATACATGGCAAAGCAGGGTATCACAGAGCTTGTTCTTGTGGCGCAGGAGACAACCTGTTATGGCGTTGATTTATATGGAGCTAAAAAGCTTCCAGAGCTTGTACATGAGCTTTGCGGTATAGATGGCATACACTGGATAAGACTTATGTATGCATATCCTGAGGAAATTACAGATGATATGATTGATATGTTTGTAAAAGAAGATAAGCTTGTCCATTATATCGATATGCCGCTTCAACATTCTGAGAGCAATATTCTTAAGAGAATGGGAAGAAAAACAGATAAGGAATCTATTATATCTGTAATCACCAGACTCAGAGATAAGGTTCCTGATATAGCAATAAGAACCTCGCTCATAGCCGGATTTCCGGGCGAAACCGAGGAGGAGCACCAAGCTCTTATGGAATTTCTTGATGAGTATGAGCTAGACAGGGTTGGCGTATTTACTTATTCAAGAGAGGAAAATACTCCGGCAGCTTCGTTTGATAATCAGATAGACGAAGAGACTGCTGCAAGATGGCAGAGTGAGATTATGGAGCTTCAGCAGGAGATATCGCAGGATAAGAATAATGCACTCATTGGCAGGACACTCTCAGTTGTTATTGAGGGTTATTCGCCGGAGGAGGATGTATATGTGGGAAGAACCTACAGAGATGCTCCTAACGTGGATGGATTAGTGTTTGTAAACTGTGATTACGAGCTTATGTCAGGAAGCTATGTAGATGTTGTTATCCGGGAAGCCGGACCATATGATTTGATAGGAGATATAGCAGATGAATTTACCGAATAAACTAACGATACTTAGAGTTATACTTATACCATTTTTCTTAGTTTTCCTTATGGTTGATGGAATACCCGGCGGAAAATGGATTTCCCTTGCCATATTTATTGTGGCAAGCCTTACTGACATGTTAGATGGTAAGATAGCCAGAAAATATAATCTTATAACTAACTTTGGAAAATTCATGGATCCGCTTGCAGATAAGCTTCTTGTCTGCTCTGCAATGATAGCAATGATTGACCTTGGAAGAATTCCATGCTGGGTGGTTATAATAATTATTGCAAGAGAATTTATAATAAGTGGATTCAGACTTGTTGCATCAGATAATGGTGTTGTAATCGCAGCAGGCTGGTGGGGCAAAATCAAGACTGTTGTACAGATGATTATGATAATCGTACTTATATGCGATTTTGGTGGTAAGGCTGTCAGTATAATAGAAAATGTTTTAATTTATGCCGCTCTTGCACTTACAATAATTTCACTTGTTGATTATCTTGTGAAGAATAAGGATGTACTTGCTGACCAGAAATAAGCATTAAGGGGGCTAAGGGTACGGAAAACGTAGAAGAAAAAATAGAAGAAAAATTAATAGCAATGCTTCGGGATAAAAATATGCATATAACGACTGCTGAATCCTGTACGGGCGGGCTTATTGCCAGTACAATAGTGAATGTTCCCGGTGCGTCATATGTTCTTGACGAGGCACATGTCACCTATTCAAATGCCGCTAAGATGAGACTGCTTAAGGTAAGACCTGATATCCTTTTGGAAAAAGGTGCGGTGTCGGAGGAAACAGCGTATCAGATGGCAAAGGGTGCGGCAGAGCTTGCTGATTCCGACTGTGCTATATCGGTTACCGGAATTGCGGGACCAGATGGGGGAACACCTGACAAGCCTGTGGGAACGGTGTATGCCGGATTTTATATCAGGGGTAAAATACATGTGATAAGATATAATTTTGATGGTGACAGAACAGCAGTGAGAGAGCAGACTGTGAGGGCAGTTCTTGAAGAGATGTATAAATGTTTAAATAATATATAATAATGATTTTGGGGGCTACGAATTGTGTTTTTACAAAATAACGCGGTTCGTAGCTTAATTTATAAATTATTGTAATATTTGCTTGATTTAAAGAGTAAAAAAGTATACAATTACAATCGGAAGAAATTGGTTTTGGCATAAGCCATTACCTAAAATAAATTAATGTGGAGGACTAAAAATGAGTAACAGACTTAGTATGTCAGCAAGCGACAGAATCAATGCTTTGCTTGATGACGCAAGCTTTGTTGAGGTTGGTGCTTATGTTACAGCAAGAAGTACTGATTTTAACATGCAGGAAAAAGATACTCCAAAAGACGGTGTCATTACCGGCTATGGCGTGATTGGCGGTAAGATAGTATACGTTTACAGCCAGGATGCAAATGTTCTTGGTGGTGCTATCGGAGAGATGCATGCAAAGAAGATAGCTAATATCTATGATATGGCTATGAAGGTTGGTGCACCTGTTATTGGACTTGTAGATTGTGCAGGTTTGAGATTACAGGAGGCAACAGACGCTCTTAATGCATTTGGAGAGGTATACCTTAAGCAGACACTTGCTTCAGGTGTAATTCCACAGATTACAGCTATATTTGGAACATGTGGTGGTGGAGCAGCACTTATTCCAACTTTGACAGATTTTACATTTATGACAGCAGAGGGTTCAAAGCTTTTTGTAAACAGCCCTAATGCTTTAGATGGCAACAATGTGTCTAAGCTTGATACAGCTTCGGCAGAATATTTAAGCAGCAACACATCATTAGTTGATGCTGTATGCGAGGATGATGCGGCCGTTCTTGGACAGATTCGTGCACTTGTGGATATGCTTCCTTCTAACAATGAGGATGATGACCAGACAGAGTGTACAGATGACCTTAACAGAGTTATCCCTAACCTTGATGGATTTGCAAAGGACGCTCGTGCAGTGCTCCAGAATATTGCAGATAACAATGTATTTGTTGAGATTAAGAAGGATTTCTGCAAGGATATGATTCTTGGATTTATCAAGCTTGACGGTTCAACAATCGGATGTGTAGCAAATCAGGCAGTAGACGGAGGAGACTTACTTTCTACTAATGCCGCTTATGTGGCTGCTGATTTTGTTAAGTTCTGTGATGCATTTGATATTCCTGTTCTTACATTGGTTAATGTTAAGGGCTTTGTTGCTACAGTAAGCAATGAGAGAATGATAGCAGATGCGGCTGCTAAGCTTACTTATTCATACGCAGATGCTACAGTTCCTAAGGTAACACTTGTTATGGGTGATGCATTTGGAACAGCTTATACAGTAATGAACTCTAAGGCTATCGGAGCTGATATGGTATATGCATGGCCAACAGCTAAGATTGGTACTATGGATCCAGAGATGGCAGTTAAGATTATGTATGAGAAGGAAATAGGAGAGGCTGACGATAAGGTTGCCAAGATAGCTGAGCTTAAGAAGTCATACACAGAGTTACAGTCAAGTGCTATGGCTGCTGCTAAGAGAGGTTATATCGATGATATAATTGAGCCGGACGCAACAAGAAAGCGTATTGTGGCAGCATTTGATATGCTCTATACAAAGAGAGAAGACAGACCGTACAAGAAACACGGAGCAGTATAAAAAAGAGGTGACAACTAAATGAAAATTAAAAAATTATTAATAGTAATTTCCATGTTAGCTGTTATGTTCTCGTTATCTGCTTGTACGGATAAAGCAGAGAAGCCGTTTGATTATGATGACCAGCAGATTGTACTTGATACAATGGAGTCCTTTACAAACTACGTTAATGTTGATGACGAGTATGCTGATTATTATCTTTCAGATGGAACAGAATTTGAACAGTCAGCAATTAAGGGAATACAGCAGGCAAGAAATAATGATAAGGTTGGAACATTTGAGGATTACAGCACATACAATGAAGCGTTGTCTAAGGGTACATTTGATATTGCTTCTGTAGATGCAGATATCACTGATTCAGCTGATTCAGTTACAGTTAAGATTATTAATAAGGCTGAAAACAGAGATGTAGAGGTTTCTGTTAAGTATGTAGAGAATGCTGATTATTATATTCAGTTAGATAAGTATGTACAATCAGCCCTTCAGTATTACGCATCACAGGGATATACAGTAGAGACAATTCTTGCAACATCAGGTGCATCAAGCCTTGAAGAAGCATTTGGTGTAAAGGATTTATTACAGCAGAATGGAATCTATCCATATCAGCCGGAAGAGATGGTTGTATCAGCAGTATATTCCACAAGTGAACTTATGGAACAGGCAGGTATGAATACTCTGCTTGGTATGGGTACGGTATTTGTAGTTCTCATATTTATATCATTTATTATATCATTGTTTAAGTTTTTACCTGCACTTCTTGCCAAGAAGCCTAAGCTTCCTGAAGCCAAGGAGGAGAAGGTGCCGGTTGCAGCAGCACCTAAGGCTCCTGCACCTGCAAAGGTGGCAGATAATCTTATGAATGATAAGGAATTAGTAGCTGTTATAACAGCAGCAGTATATGCAGCAGCCGGTTCATCGGGAGCTGTAAGCAAAGACAGATTAGTTGTACGTTCAATCAAGCGTGCGAGAAAATAATAAAAATTACCAATCATATTTAGGAGGACATTAATATGAAGAATTATAGAATTACCGTAAATGGTACAGCGTATGACGTAGCAGTAGAAGAGTTAGGTGCTTCAGCAGCATCTACACCAGTTGCAGCAGCAACACCAGCAGCTCCGGTTGCAGCAGCACCAGCTCCAGCAGCAGCAGGAAGCATAACAGTTACATCACCAATGCCTGGTAAGATTTTAAATGTTAAGGCTAGTGTTGGAGCAGCAGTTAAGAGGGGTGACGTTGTCATGATTCTTGAGGCTATGAAGATGGAGAACGAGATTGTTGCACCTGAGGATGGTACAGTAGCAAGCATCAATGTTGCAGCAGGTGATGCGGTTGAGGCTGGAGATATACTTGCAACTTTGAACTAGAGTCGGATGAAAATCTGTACCATTAATACAGGAGGTAACAGCTAAATGAGTAGTTTTGGAGACGTATTAAATAATCTGGCCCTTCAGACAGGTTTTGCGACTCTTACATGGAAGCATTATATAATGATACTTGTTGCATGCTTCTTCATGTATCTTGCAATCGTTAAGGGCTTTGAGCCATTGCTTTTAGTCCCAATATCTTTCGGTATGTTCCTGGTTAATATGTTCCCAGGTATTATCGCAGATGGTGGATTATTACATTATTTTTATTTGCTTGATGAGTGGAGTATATTACCATCACTTATCTTCATGGGTGTAGGTGCCATGACGGACTTTGGACCACTTATCGCTAACCCGAAGAGCTTTATACTTGGTGCGGCAGCACAGTTTGGTATATATGCAGCTTATTTCCTTGCTTTCCTTATGGGCTTCAATGGTAAGGAAGCAGCAGCAATATCAATTATAGGTGGAGCTGATGGTCCTACATCTATCTTCCTTGCAGGTAAGCTTGGAATGGGTGGAACACTTATGGGACCTATTGCAGTTGCAGCATATTCATATATGGCGCTCGTACCAGTTATACAGCCACCTATCATGAAGCTTCTCACAACTGAGAAGGAGAGAAAGGTTAAGATGGCACAGCTTCGACCTGTAACAAAGCTTGAGAAGATTCTATTCCCTATCATTGTTACATTGGTTGTAGTATTAATCCTGCCTACAACAGCACCACTTGTTGGTATGCTTATGCTAGGTAATTTATTCCGTGAGTGTGGAGTTGTTAAGCAGCTTACAGAGACTGCTTCAAATGCAATGATGTACATCGTTGTTATATTACTTGGTACATCAGTTGGAGCAACAACAAGTGCAGAGGCATTCCTTAAGCTCAGCACATTGAAGATTGTATTACTTGGACTTATCGCATTTGCATTCGGTACAGCAGCGGGTGTACTGTTTGGTAAGATTATGTGTAAGGCGACAAAGGGTAAGGTTAATCCGCTTATAGGTTCTGCCGGAGTATCGGCTGTTCCTATGGCTGCAAGAGTTTCACAGAAGGTTGGTGCTGAGGCAGATCCTACAAACTTCCTTCTTATGAATGCGATGGGACCGAACGTAGCCGGAGTTATCGGTACAGCGGTTGCTGCCGGAACATTCCTTGCGACATTTGGTATTAATTAATAATTTAGGAGGTCAGATAAATGGCAGTAGAAAAGAAACCGGTTAAGATTACCGAAACTGTGCTTAGAGATGCGCACCAGTCATTGATTGCAACTCGTATGACAACAGAGCAGATGTTGCCTATTATAGATAAAATGGATAAGGTTGGTTACCACTCAGTTGAGTGCTGGGGTGGTGCTACATTTGATGCTTGTCTTCGTTTCCTTAAGGAAGATCCATGGGAGAGACTTCGTAAGCTTCGTGATGGATTTAAGAACACAAAGCTTCAGATGCTTTTCAGAGGACAGAATATCCTTGGATACAGCCCATATTCAGATGATGTTGTAGAGTACTTTGTACAGAAGTCAATAGCAAATGGTATTGATATCATTCGTATATTTGACTGCTTGAATGATATTCGTAACCTTGAGACAGCAGTTAAGGCTGCAAACAAGGAAAAGGGACATGCACAGGTTGCACTTTCTTATACACTCGGTGATGCATATACAATGGATTACTGGAAGAACATGGCTAAGAACATTGAAGAGATGGGTGCAGATTCTATCTGTATCAAGGATATGGCTGGACTTCTTGTACCTAACGAGGCTACAAAGCTTGTTAAGGCATTGAAGGAGGGAACAAAGCTTCCTATTCAGCTTCATACACACTATACATCAGGTGTTGCTTCAATGACATATATGAAGGCTGTAGAGGCTGGCTGCGATATT
>CAVELH010000083.1:0-10726 GCA_963616385.1 bacterium
TCTCACCTAACTCAACCATCATAGTATTGGTATATGACGAACCATATATACCTATCTCCTCACGAAATGCCTTCTCATATGCCCACGCAAGCTTGCCATATTTGTACGCCTGTGGTGTTGAAACACGTCTCAATGTCTCACGAGGTATATACTTTGTTGTAGAAATCTCGTCATCAATAACAAATATCTGCTCATTATATGGAAGTGAGGTAACCCCATTGCCATACTGATTGCATTTATCTATAACATCATTTAATACTTCATCATCAACAAGAGGTCTTATTCCATCATGTATTATGATGTTATCATTCTCATCGCATTTGTCAGCCAGATTATCTACACCATTCCTTATTGACTCCTGTGCAGAACCACCACCAAACACTATCCATTTGAGCTTATCTATATTAAACTGCTTTGCATAAGCCCACAAAATATCATGCCATCCATCAATGCATACAACCTCAATCGCATCAACCATCGGATGACGCTGGAAGCTCTCCAATGTATATACGATAACCGGCTTATCATATACATTGATAAACTGCTTAGGTATATCCTGTCCCATTCTGTGACCTGAGCCACCTGCTATAATAACTGCTATATTCATTATCTTTCTCCTCTATATGTTATATCTATAACTATCTCTACTTATTATACTTAGACAGTGCTGTTCTCTGGTCCTTATCAACACCCTCTGAGGTTTCCTTTCTGAACACTATACGGAAGGTCATAAGCATAAGCTTTAAATCCATCCAGTATGAAAACTCCTGTATATATATAAGGTCAAGCTTTAGCTTGTCAATAGGTGTTGTATTGTACTTGCCATATACCTGTGCATAGCCTGTAAGTCCCGCCTTAACCTTAAGTCTGAATCCAAACTCCGGTATAGACTCAGCGTATTTCTCAAATATCTCAGGTCTCTCAGGTCTTGGTCCGACAAGAGACATATGTCCTACAAACACATTGAATAGCTGTGGAAGCTCATCAAGGTGCAGATTACGAAGTACCCTTCCAACCGGAGTTACTCTGTCATCATTCTTCTTGGCAAGCTGCGCTCCGCCATCCTCCGCATCCTGTCTCATACTTCTGAACTTATATATCATGAAGCTCTTTCCATCTCTGGTAAGTCTTAGCTGTCTGTAAAAAACAGGACCTCTGTCATACAGCTTTATGATTAATGCAATGATAAGCATAATAGGTGATGCGATAATAAGAGCAACACCCGAAAATACTATATCTATAAAACGCTTGATAAATCTCTGGTCTAAATTAAGTCCCTGATTTCTCGATAAAAATATAGGCGTGTCAACAAGATATAAATCCTCTGAGCCCTTCATAATAATATCTGTAATCTTAGGAACTACATATGTTCTTATATTGTGCTCGTAGCAATACTTAATTATTACATTTCTGTTCTCAGCAGGAAGGTCATACAAAAATACTCCCTCAAAATCAAGCACATCACTACATATCTTCTCGTAGCCACGCTGATAATTAAGTATCTCACATATCTCATATTTGTCTGTTCTTGTATTAAGCTTCTTAAGGAAACCCTCCAAAGGATAATTACCATATATAATAATTATTCTTCTCGGTGGGTACACCCTTAGATAAACGTGTCTGCACAAATTAACCCATGAGCCTGAAAACAACACCTGACTTGCAGCCATTACAATAATAGGTATCACGTTCATGTAGTCGCTCCACGCTATGCATACCATCACATATCCAGCCGCACCTGCAAAAACTATGGCAAGCAGATGAGACAGCCACAAATCGACAACTCTCATGTAGCTGATTTTATAACCATTAAAGCTCTTGGTTATCAGATATAAAAATACGGCATACATGCCGATAATTGCATAATTTCCTCTCACATAAAACGGGTTATCCGAAAAATAGCAATGATACCAGGTCACGCCAAATGCAATAACCTCAAATAACCATATAGTGAAATTCGATATGACGCTGATTACACGTTTTGTTTGTTCTTCTGCGTACATAAAGTCCTCCTACTATACCACAATAACATACTTAAACTATTAAATTATAATAAGCCGGACATTTTATGTCAATAATAAACTACTTATTAAATAATTCTTTGATTTTAATCACTTTTTTGTTTATTTCTAATTCGTTTTATATTATAATATGTCATATAATTACTTGAATCGGAGGTCAGAATATGGAAAACATAGATTTCGCTAAAGTTGGATTAAAGATGAAGGAACTCAGAAATGAAAGAGGTATATCTCAGCAGACAATCGCTTCTGATATCGGTGCTACAGTTGCATTTGTAAGTAACATAGAGAATAACAAGGTTAAGATGAACCTTCGCATGGTTATATATTATGCTAACATGTGCAATGTTCCTATCGACGTAATAATCGATGCAGGTCGTAAGAAAAAGCGTTACACTAACAGCGATGCTTTAGATCAGGAGATTATGCAGAAGCTTCAGGACTTCACTCCATCGGAGAAGAAGAAGATTCTTGAGATGTTACAGATTGCCAAGAAGTAAATAAAATACCCGCAATAATTTATAAAGGAGCTGCTAGATACGACAGCTCCTTTATCTGTTTAATTCTATAAAGCTTTTATTCTATCTATTGCCTTTACTGTATTCTCATAAGTTCCAAATGCAGTCAGTCTGAAATATCCCTCTCCGCTTGGTCCAAAGCCTGAGCCCGGAGTACCTACTACATTAGCCTTCTCAAGGAGATAATCAAAGAAATCCCATGATGTCATGTTGTCAGGTGTCTTAAGCCAGATATATGGAGCATTCACACCGCCTGATACACTGTAACCTGCACTCTTAAGACCATCATATATATACTTTGCATTGTTCATATAGTAAGCTATCTGCTCTGCTGTCTGCTTCTTACCTGCATCTGAATATACAGCCTCGCCAGCTGCCTGAACAATGTATGGAGCTCCGTTATACTTTGTTCCATGTCTTCTTGCCCATAATGCATTAAGTACAGTTCCGTCTGATGACTTAAGTGCCTTAGGAACAACTGTAAAGCCAAGTCTTGTTCCCGTAAAGCCTGCATTCTTAGAGAAGCTTCTAAGCTCTATTGCACAGGTCTTAGCTCCATCACACTCATAGATTGTGTGTGGTACATCGTCCTCACTGATATATGCCTCATAAGCTGCATCATATATGATAACTGCCTTTTTCTCATTTGCGTAGTCAACCCACTTCTGTAACTGAGCCTTTGTTATAGTTGCGCCAGTTGGGTTGTTAGGGAAGCAAAGATATATTATATCAGGTGTCTGCTCTGGAAGCTCAGGTGCAAAGCCATTTTCTTCCTTACATGGCATGTATATTACATCACTCCAAAGACCTGTCTTTTCATCATATGTTCCTGTTCTTCCTGCCATAACATTAGAGTCAACATATACAGGATAAACCGGATCACATACTGCTATCTTATTATCAAGAGAGAAAATCTCCTGAATATTACCAGAGTCACACTTAGCTCCATCACTTACAAATATTTCATCTATCGAAATATCAACGCCTCTTGCCTGATAATCATTCTTAACTATTGCACTTCTCAAAAATTCATATCCAAGGTCAGGTGCATATCCCTTAAAGGTCTCCTGAACGCCCATCTCAGAAACCGCCTCATGTAAACGGTCTATAATAGCTGGTGCAAGTGGCTGTGTAACATCGCCGATACCAAGTCTTATAACTTCCTTATCAGGGTTAGCTGCCTGATATTCTCTTACCTTTTTTCCGATTGTTGAGAAGAGATAACTTCCCGGAAGCTTTAAATAGTTTTCATTTACCTTAAACATTCTTTATCCTCCTGAATTAATTATATTTATATATGTATTACTCCATCATATACTGTATTAGCAGGTCCCGTCATATACACGCAGTTTTTGTCCTCATCCCACCTTATGATAAGGTGTCCGCCCTTTAACGAAACATCTGCCCTTCTATCTGTGCGGTTGTTTATTACGCTTGCCACGAGTGCCGCACATGCTCCTGTTCCACACGCCAGAGTTTCTCCTGTTCCGCGCTCCCAGACGCGCATCCTTATGTGGCTTAAATCCGGTGTCTGAACAAAGCTTACATTAACACGCTCAGGAAATATACCGGCATTCTCTATATATGGTCCAACCTCGTGTAATGGCACACTGTCAATATCATCTGTGTAGATTATACAGTGAGGATTCCCCATTGATACGCAGGTTATATTATAGACAGCTCCATGTATCGTTACAGGCTCATCCTTTACTATGCTTACCTTCCTGTCAAGAGCTACCGGAATATGCCCCGGCTTAAACACCGGTGCTCCCATATTGACTGTTACAGCCTTAACTCTCTCATGTGAAGAGCCGTCCTTATCTGTTATAAGCTTTAAATACTTAACGCCTGACAAGGTTTCTATGGTAAGCTTTTTCTTATTCGTCAAATGGTGTTCATATACATATTTTCCCACACATCTGATTCCATTTCCACACATCTTAGAGCGTGAGCCGTCGGCATTATACATATCCATCATAAAATCTGCTCTCTTAGATGGACATATAAGTATCAGACCATCTGCTCCAACTCCATAATGTCTGTCACTTATGCGCCTCGCTATCTCTGGCACATTAGCAGGCATATGGTTCAGGCAGTCAACATAGACATAATCATTACCAAGACCTTCCATCTTTGTAAAATGTAATATCATTCTACTCCCTTTTCCCACTGGATTTTATCACACATCCGGCAGGTTTGCAATTATAAACCATCTTATGAACTATTATATTGTGCTTTTTTCATGTATATACATAAAAAACGGCTGGAGAGGGGAGCTCCAGCCGCCTAGAAGGGGATTTATGGAAAAAAATGTGTATTACCTTAATGTGTTATACCAAATATAACGAGAACAAGGATGATAGCCACGCAGCCTATGATAAACTTATCTACCTGGGCAACGGTTAAATTAGCTTTATCATACAGCCTTTCCTTTGCAGCTACTACTGCATTTCTTGGTACATATCCATCTTCAGTTTCTTCAACTTCTATCTCAAGATTCTTGTCATCCATCGCTTATCACCTCATTCTCTCTATTTTTTATTTATTACTTTCTTGCAAGATACTTTCTCATATCTATTGCACATGCTACAAGGATAATTAAACCTTTTATTACATACTGTAAGTTAGCGTTGATTGAAAGGAAGTTAAGTGCTACGAAAATAATACGGAGCAGGAATACACCCATTACAACACCACTTATTTTACCGGTACCACCTACGAATGATACACCACCGATTACGCAGGCTGCGATTGCATCACACTCATAGTTAAGACCTGTATTAGCTGTATTTGAACCAATTCTTGCTGCCTCTATGAAACCTGTTATACCATACATAGCACCTGCAAGTGTGTGAACCATAATTGTTGTTCTCTCAACATTTACACCAGATACATTTGCTGCCTCCGGATTTGAACCAACAGCGAACATGTTCTTACCAAATGTTGTCTTGTTCCAGATGAACCACATTATAATTACAACAATGAGTCCCATCCATACATAGTTAGGAATTTTAACTCCCTTTAATGATACAAAACTGCCTGTTACAAAATTCTTATATTTGTCTGACAAACCACTTATAGGCTGTCCGTTGTTGCCATTTACCATTACATACATAAGAAGAAGTCCGTATGTAATAAGCTGTGTTGCCAAGGTTACAATGAATGGATGCAGTTTAAATTTAGCTACGAAGAAACCATTCACCCAACCAATTACTCCACCGATTACCAATACTGCAAGTATTACTACAGGAATAGGTATATCAGGAAGATTAGGGAACATCTTTGTTGCGTAGGTTACTGACTGGAGCAATGATGCTGCCACGCAGGCTGTAAGTCCTACTACACGACCTGCTGAAAGGTCAGTACCCGTAAGTACGATACATCCGGCAATACCACATGCGATAGGCAGGTTGGCTGCCGATAAGCTTATAATATTTACTATGGAAGATGCGGCTAAGAATGCATGATTCTGTACAAATGTATATATGATTGCAATTATCAACAATACATAAAGTGAGTTGTTAATTGCCGTTTCCTTCCAAAAATTTCTTTTATCTTTTTTATCCAGAGCCTTATAGCTCGCCATGCGGTTCTGGACATTTGCAACTATATTCATATCCTTTCACTCCGTTTCTATACATATTTTGCCGCAAGAGCCATAATCTCTTCCTGCGTGGTTGTCTTTGCATCTACTTCGCCTGCCAGCCTTCCGCCTGACATAACAAGTATTCTGTCACATACACCCAGCAGCTCCGGCATCTCAGAAGATACCATGAGTACCACCTTGCCTTTTTTTGCCAAATCTATGATTAACTGGTATATCTCATACTTTGCACCGACATCAATACCTCTTGTAGGCTCATCAAGTAAGAGAACCTCAGGATCTGTGAGAAGCCATCTTCCAAGGATAACCTTCTGCTGATTACCACCTGACAATGTGCTTATCTTAGTCTCCTGTGTAGGTGTCTTTATATGCATTGCATTTATAGCCCAGTCAGTATCCTTTACCATAGATTTTTTACTAAGGTATATTCCACCCTTTTTATGGCGTTTCAGGCTGGATATAACTGTATTTTCTCTTATACCAAGTATTCCGAAAATACCTGTAGCACGTCTTTCCTCTGTCAAAAGTCCAAAACCATTTTTGATAGATTCCTGAGCATTTCTATTCTTGATGACCTTTCCATCAAGCTTGATTGTGCCTTCTTTTCTGGTTGCTATACCGAATATACTCTCAAGCACCTCGGTACGTCCTGAACCATCAAGTCCTGCTAAACCAAGTATCTCTCCTTTTTTTACCTTGAAGGAAACATCCTTTAACTGATTATACTGTCCTGTCAGATGTTCAACCTCAAGTGCCACATCTCCCTGTACATTATCCTTCTCAGGGAATCGGCTTCCTAACTCACGTCCAACCATCAGCTTTATAATCTGATTCATGTCAAGCTCGCTCGCTGGCTTTGTTGCTATCCATTTTCCATCACGCATTATGGTTACGTCGTCTGAGATTCTTAAAATCTCTTCCATTTTATGTGAAATGTATATGATTCCGCATCCTCTGTCACGGAGCATGTTGATAATCTTAAAGAGGTGTTCAACCTCTGTCTCTGTAAGTGATGAGGTAGGCTCATCAAGTACAATTATCTTTGAATGGAATGAAACCGCTTTCGCAATTTCCGCCATCTGTCTCTCTGATACCGGCATGGTTCCCATTATTCTCTTTGGATCTACCTTTATGCCAAGCTCATCAAAAACCTTAACCGTGTCATCATACATCTTTTTTTCGTTTATCATCATATTAGCGATTTTTGGATATCTGCCTAACCACAGATTGTCCATTACGCTTCTTTTGAGTGCCTGATTCAATTCCTGATGAACCATCGCAACCCCGTTCTCAAGAGCCTGTCTTGAGGTCTTGAAATTAACCTCCCTGCCCTCGAGCTCTATCTTTCCGGAATCTTTTGAATATATACCGAAAAGGCATTTCATAAGCGTAGATTTTCCTGCACCGTTTTCTCCCATCAATGCATGCACTGTACCTCTACGAACAGTAAGTGAAACATGATCAAGAGCCTTGACACCAGGAAATTCTTTGCATATGTCGGTCATTTGAAGTAATACATCATCTGCCATATCTATCTCCTCCATAAGAATATCCTAATGCAAGAACGTGCAGCGGTTTGATGGCCGCTGCCTGTTCCTGTCTGTTGTTATTAATTACTCACCCTTGTACTCTGCATATGGGATGTAAATCTTGTTTGTGCTTGTTGCATCCTTATTGTAGCTGTCTGTGTCAGCCATAAGGTCCTTGCCATTTGCAATGTTTGTTGTAAGTGCTGCGATACACTCAGCCATACCATCTGCATCCTGCTTGATTGTACCAATCATCTTGCCATCTGCAATATACTGCTTAGCTGCGTCTGTTGCGTCAACACCAAATACAGGAATTACTGTTGACTTTCCATCGCCAAGGTTATAACCCTTATCGTTAAGAGCTGAGATAACGCCCTCTGCCATACCATCATTGTTACAGATAACAAGCTCAATCATGTTACCATTAGCCTCACTGTACTGTGCAAGGTTTGTTACCATGTAGTTGTTAGCTGCTGTTGCACTCCAGTTACCATCAAGGTCAACCTGATAACAATCGCTGTTTGAAGAATCGAAGTACTCAAGGTCTGGGAGGTTGTTCTCCTCAAGGATTGCATTTGCATCCTCTACTGCGTACTGTGTACGGTAGATAGCCTCTACGTTACCTTCCTGTCCCTTGAACATAGCGTATGTAATCTTTCCGTCACCGTTAAGGTCAATCTCATCAAAATGCTCTACAACATAGTTACCAATCATCTGTCCCTGCATATGTCCTGCCTCAGGAGCATCTGTACCAACGAATGCAAGCTTGTCATAGCTTGAAAGTACGTCTGCGTCCTCACCGTCTGGAGCAAGTGCTCTGTTGAAGAATACTACTGGGATTCCTGCATTCTTAGCCTTCTCAATGATAAGGCTTGAAGCGTCTACCGAACCTGTTGTTACAAGGTTTACAATGAGAAGATTTGTACCCTGGCTGATTGCTGTATCAATCTGCTCATTCTGTGTTGTCTGGTTTGAGTTAGCATCGTAATCCTGATAGGTTACTCCTGCATCCTTAAGCTGTGTGTCAAGTGCTGTTCTTACGCTTGAGATGTAAGCATCACTATATGTATAGTAGAAAACGCCTACATTCAGGTTGCTGTTTACTGATGTACTTGCATCACTGCTTGTCTGGTCTTTCTTTCCTGAACCGCTATCGCCACATGCACAAAGTGAAAAGGCCATAACAGTTGCTAAACAAAGTGCTGCTACCCTTTTTAATTTTCTCATAAATTTTTTCCGCGGGATTGTCGTTTTCCCGCTCTCCTTTCCGTATCGGAGTGTTATCTCCTGTGATGTATATATAATACAAAAGAGAGCGAAAAAACAAAATTGAATATTTTACGACAAAGTTATAATATTTTATGATTATTATTTTATAGAAAATATAACTTTCTGAGTCTCTGTATCATACAGATTATCTCTTGTAACAAGGAAAGTATCAGTATATATCTTCTTGTCATTTACAGATTTACCCTGATACAGATTGTAAGCATTTTCAACGCACAGATAGCCCATCGCAAATGGATTTTGTACGATAAGTCCATCTATATATCCTGTCTCAAGCATATCTATGCAGAATCTATTGCTGTCAAATCCATACACCTGAACTCCACCTGCACATTCCAAATCTTCTATGGCATAGCCTACACCTAGGGTTGTCCACTCATTCATTGTGACAACCACATTTATCTCAGGATGACTGGCAAGCATATCCTTTGTTCCCTGTTTGGCAGAGGTTACATTTGATGATACATTAATAGCATCTATGATATTTATTCTGTCATCAACCGAAACAGCATCTCTAAAGCCCTGCTCCCTCAACTGTCCGTTGTCTGTGCTTACGTCAAAGTTTACTATTCCTACATTGATTACATCTGTGTCCATCTCACGAACAGCATCACCCATCTGCATCCCTGCTTTATAGTTGTCTGTTCCAACCTCAAGATTTATATTGTCGGTATCTACTCCGCTGTCTGCAATTATGACCTTTATACCCATATTCTGGGCACGATTGACATATGTAGCTGCCTCCTCAGCAGATATTGCAGACAAAACAATAACGTCAACATCATCATTTATAGCCTTCTCAATCATACTTATTTGCGCCTCGGAATCCTCCTCATTAGCCGGTGCATCTGTATAGTAGTTAATGTTAAACTCCTGTGCCGCCGCATCTATTCCGTATATAAATTCCTTCCAAAAGCTTGAATCTGAGGACTTGGTTATAACCGCTATATCAAGGACATGATTCTCATCAGTAGCAGCCGGACTTTTTAAGCTTAAAACAGCAAGACATACCGCAATTACAACAGTCGCAGCAAGTGCAACCGTAAGTGCTATAATTCTTTTTTTATCATTTTCAAGATGTGTTTTATGCATTATCTTACACCGCCTTCCCGACGGGCTTCCTCCTCAGTGAGCTTAGGAATCTTCACAGTTACCTTAGTTCCATAATCAAGCTCACTCTCTATCTTAAGACCGTACTCCTGTCCAAAGTATATCTTTAGTCTGTCATTAACATTCTTAATTCCAATACCGAACTGATCTGACTCATCGTGTGCTATTATCTTCTGGCACTGCTCCTCGGTCATTCCAACTCCGTTGTCCTCTATCTGCATAAGTATATGGTCACCGCCATCGATAACCCTTATGTAAATCTCGCCCTCATCATACATTCCCTCAAGTCCGTGTATGATGGAGTTCTCCACAATAGGTTGCAAGGTGATTTTGTTGCAGTAATAATTAAGAAGCTTCTCATCAACCTCAAAATAATACTCAAACTGCCCCTTGAATCTATAGCTCTGAATTACAAGGTAGCTTCTTACATGGTCTAACTCCTTCTCAATAGGAATAAGCTCCTTGCCCTTGCTTATGCTTATTCTGAATAACTTTGCTAATGCGCTTACCATAGCTATGGCTTTTTCTGTGTCCTTCTTCTCGCACATCCACTGTATTGAGTCAAGTGTATTGTACAAAAAATGCGGATTAATCTGTGCCTGCAACGCCTTAAGCTCTGTCTTTCTTAATGTCTTTTCCTCATCAACTATATGAACC
>CAVELH010000084.1:0-10528 GCA_963616385.1 bacterium
ACCGTATAGAGGAGCTTGTAAACAATGGAAAGATAATAAGACCTGCTTACAAGTTCGTGGGAGTACACAAGGAATATATCCCGATAGAAAAGCGTACATGGTAATTGGATTTTTTATATTTAATCATAAATTTAGAATATAATATCAAGTGGGGAGCGTCCAGAAATCCGTTTAATCACGCTAGCACTTAGCAAGCTATATGCGAGCTTAGCACTGTTTAGTGATTAATCGAGTGAGAATGTGATTTCGGGACGCTCCCTGTTATATTATGATTTATTCGTATCTTAATATCTGTTTGCCAGACATAATAAGTGTATTTCAAAGTCCGTTACCATGAAACTCTGCTCTTGACGTAAAAAAGAGAGATAGATATAATTGGCAGTGTCAATAAAAATTGGTATAACTATAAATATATGGAATTAATAAGGTGGATAATATATGTGGATTGCAGATAACTGGAAAGATTATGAGATAATAGACTGCTCCGGGGGAGAGAAGCTTGAAAGATGGGGAGAATATATTCTGTTAAGACCGGATCCACAGGTGTTGTGGAATACTCCTAAGACTAATCCTGCATGGAGAAAGTTAAACGGACATTATCACAGAAGCAACAAGGGTGGCGGCGAGTGGGAGTTTATGAAGCTTCCTAAGCAGTGGACAATAGATTATAAGGAGCTTACATTTAATTTAAAACCATTTGCATTTAAACATACAGGATTGTTTCCTGAGCAGGCTGTAAATTGGGATTGGTTTGGCAATATCATACGGGAAGCAAAGCGTCCGGTTAAGGTTCTAAATTTATTTGCATATACAGGTGGAGCAACCCTTGCTGCTGCAAAGGCTGGAGCACAGGTTACCCATGTTGATGCGTCAAAGGGAATGGTGACATGGGCAAAGGAGAATGCTATATCATCAGGACTTGGAGATGCACCTATAAGATGGCTTGTGGATGATTGTGTCAAATTCGTTGAGAGAGAGATAAGACGTGGCAATAAATATGATGGAATTATAATGGATCCTCCGTCATACGGAAGGGGTCCTAAGGGTGAGATATGGAAGCTGGAGGAGAAAATATATCCATTTATATCTCTCGCAAGCGAATTGTTATCCGATGAACCATTATTTTTCCTTGTCAATTCATATACAACAGGACTTGCACCTGCTGTGTTGACATATATGATATCTACAGAGGTTCAGAAAAAACGTGGAGGGCATGTCGAGGCACAGGAGATAGGACTTCCTGTAACAGATTCGGGTCTGGTGCTTCCGTGTGGAGCGTCAGGACGCTGGATGAATAAATAAGAGCAATAAAAACAAGAAGCAGATAAAATATAAGAAGGAGGAAGCTATGGCACAGGGCAATACAAAGCATAAATCAAGGAAACCATCACATATTGGTTCTGCCAATATGTCAAGAAGAACTGCTGCGTCAAAGCTTGCTATTATAGTACTTCTTCTTATTATACAGATAGCATTTTTGATATATGTATATAACATAATGCAGGACTACATTATTTATTGGCGAACTGCTGCATTACTGTTATCAACAGTTGTCGTATTATTTATTGTAAATAAACAGGAGAATCCTGCATATAAGCTGATATGGGTTATACTGATATTATCAATGCCACTGCTTGGTGGAACACTGTATGTGTGTCTTGCGGGAAACCGTACCAGAGTTAAGTTCCTCAAGGAAGCAAGAGAGAATCATTTAGATACCTTCAAATATCTTCCGAATGACTCTGCCATACAGGCAGAGATAGAGAAGCTCAGTAAGAGTGCAAGTGTTCAGTCCACATATATATCACACTGTGCGGGATATCCTGCATATAAGAATACGAGAGTTAAGTATTTTCCACTTGGTGAGTTAAACTATGATACCCTGATAGAGGAGCTTAATAAAGCTGAGCATTTTATATTTATGGAATACTTCATAATAAAGCAGGGCGAAATGTGGGATTCGGTTCTGGGCGTTCTTAAGAAAAAGGCTAAAGAGGGTGTGGATGTAAGACTGATATATGATGATTTTGGATGTGCGATGTGGATGCCTTCAAGATTTCAGAGTGAGATGCAGGAGGCAGGCATCAGGGCTGTGCCATTTAACCCTATAGCACCTGTTATTAATCTGAGACAGAACAACAGAGACCACAGAAAGATAACTGTAATAGATGGACATACAGGATTTACGGGCGGCATCAATCTTGCTGATGAATATATAAATAAAAAGTCAAGGTTCGGACATTGGAAGGACACAGGAATCATGCTTAAGGGTGATGCGGTGTGGAATCTTACAATGATGTTTTTACAGACGTGGAAGATGGTAACTAAGGAGACCGAGGAGGTCGATTACCATCAGTACATGCCAATGGCATATAAAAATACACCTGTATATACGGATGGTTATATCCAGCCATATGGAGATACACCGGTTGATGATGAGATAGTGGGCGAAAATATATACCTCAACATGATTAATAAGGCGAAAAAATATATCTATATAACAACCCCTTACCTGATTATTGACAACGAGATGTTTACTGCGCTTACGCTTGCTGCCAAGAGCGGCATAGATGTAAGAATAATAACCCCTGGAGTTCCGGACAAAAAGATGGTATATATGGTAACACAATCATATTATTATCATCTGATAAAGGCGGGAGTTAAGATATATCAGTACACACCGGGCTTTATACATGCTAAGACAGTTGTTATGGATGATTCAGTTGCAACGGTAGGAACAATCAATTTTGATTTCAGAAGTCTGTACCTGCATTTTGAATGTGGTGTGTGGATGTTTAATTCCGGTGTCATATACGAGATAAAGGATGATTATATGCAGACGCTTGAACAATGCGATGAGGTAACCCTTGAAGAGATAGAGAAAATGGGCGGATTAAAAAGATTTTGTCAGGCTATACTCAGATTGATTGCACCTTTGTTATAAATGGGTGTTTTATATAGTAAGAAGAGGCGATTAAAAGTGAGAGAAAACGAAAAAAAGGATACTAAACAGATTTTGGCTGCCAGCTTAAAGCAACTGCTTGGCAGAATTCCTATGGAAAAAATAACTGTTAAGGATATAACAGATGGAGCAGGCGTTATAAGACCTACCTTTTATAACCATTTTAGCGACAAATATGAGCTGCTGGAATATATCATCAGAGAGGATTTACTTAAGCCTGTCAAGCCGCTTTTGCTTAATCACATGATTATGGAGGGACTTACGCTGTTATTCTCCAACCTTAAGAATGACAGGGATTTTTATATAAATGCTGTTAAGATAGAAGGACAAAATTCATTTGAAAGTATAGCAAGGCAAGAGGTAACCAAGCTTTTGCTTGAGGTTATGGATGAGGTGTCTGGCGGAAATCATTACAGATATGTCTGGCTGTCAAGAGATATAGTTGCACAGTTCTATGCACAGTCCATGTGCTATGTTGCTATAACATGGATAAAGAGAGATTTTATGATTGAGCCTAAGGAATTGTCAGAAATATATGAATATCTGACGAAAAGTACCATGCTTGATGTCTTGAAGGAGTTTTCTTAACATATAATTGACGATAGTAAAAAAAGTACAAATACAGAAAAATACAAAAGTATAAATAAAAACTACAAAACATTTGAAATGTATACAAAACTAAACACATATGAAGGATTGAATATTTAAAACATTCAATCCTTTTTTTATTATAGTCTCGAACAAAGGGACAGCGTATAGCGGCCGGAAAGTACGGCTGTCTCTTGCAGAGACATCTGCATAAGGGTTTATATATTATATAGGAAAGAAGTGATTAGAATGATTAATTTTGGAAAATGGGTAGTGAAGCACAGGGTCGCAATTCTAATAGTTGGTGTTTTGCTGCTGATTCCATCGGCAATCGGATATTTCAAAACAAGAGTTAATTATGATATCCTTACATACCTTCCAAAGGACATTGAGACAATGAAGGGACAGGAAATCATGGTTGACGAATTCGGAACCGGTGCATTTTCGATGTGCGTAGTTGAAGGAATGGATGACAAAGATATTTCTGCAATGCGTAAAAAGATGCTTGAGGTTGACAATGTAAAAGACGTACTTTGGTATGATTCTTTCATGGATTTGTCAGTACCTATTGATATGCTTCCTGATGAGATACAGGATGCATTCATTAATAAGGATGCGGATTCAACAATAATGTTTGTGTTGTTCCCGACATCAATATCTGCCGATGAGACAATGGATGCAATCAAGGATTTGAGAAAGGTTGTAAACAGTCAGACTTACCTGTCAGGAATGTCAGCAGTAGTAAGTGACATCAAGGACTTATCTGGAAAAGAGACACCTATCTATGTACTTATTGCGGTTGTACTTTCAACTATAGTATTGGCGATATCCATGAATTCAGCGATTATTCCGGTATTCTTCCTGCTGAGTATTGGTATGGCAATCATCTACAACTTGGGTTCAAATGTTATACGAGGTGAAATATCATATGTAACGCAGGCACTTGCTGCGGTATTACAGCTCGGTGTAACAATGGATTACTCGATATTCCTGTGGCACAGCTACGAGGAAAAACAGGAGGTATATCCTGGAGACAAGAAACGTGCAATGGCACATGCAATATCTAATACAATATCTTCAGTAGTAGGAAGCTCAATAACTACTGTGGCAGGATTTGTAGCACTTTGTTTCATGAGCTTCACACTTGGTATGGATCTTGGTATTGTTATGGCAAAGGGTGTAATCTTCGGTGTTATAAGCTGTGTAACAATACTTCCATCAATGATACTTATATTTGATAAGGCTATTGAGAAAACAAAGCATAAGGTATTACTTCCTGACCTTGGCAGGATATCAGGATGGGTTACCAAGCATTTCTACATATTTATAATATTGTTTGTAGTAATACTTGTACCTGCAATATATGGATATACTCATACAGATGTATATTATGACCTTGCCGGAACACTTCCTAAGGAGCTTGCCAGTATCACAGCTAATACTAAGCTGGCTGACGAATTTGACATGGGTGCCACCCACATGATACTTCTTGATAAGGATACAAGTACCAAGGATGTATGCAACATGACTAATGAGATTGAGAAGGTAGATGGTGTAAAGACAGTTCTCGGACTTGACAGCATAATAGGAACATCGCTTCCTAAGGAACTGTTACCTGATTCAATACTTGAAGTATTTGAGAGTGGAAATTACAAGATGATGATTGTAATGTCTGAATACGCAGTAGCATCTGATGAGGTAAATGAACAGTGTGAGCAGATTAACAGCATTGTGAAGAGCTATGATGAGTCTGGTATGCTCATAGGTGAGGCTCCTTGTACAAAAGATTTGATTGAGATTACAAATAACGACTTTAAGGTAGTTAGTGCAGTATCTATTGGTGTAATATTTATAATTATATTATGCGTATTCCGTTCAATAACATTGCCTATCATACTTGTCTCTGTAATTGAGTTTGCTATATTTATCAACATGGGTATTCCTGCATATACAGGAACAACACTTCCGTTCATAGCATCTATAGTAATCGGTACTATACAGCTTGGAGCGACTGTCGATTATGCAATTCTTATGACAAATAAATATAAGCGTGGAAGAAATCACGGACTTGAGAAGCGTGAGGCAATAACAGAGGCTATGCAGAGCTCAGTTCAGTCAATTATAGTCAGTGCGTTGAGCTTCTTCGCTGCAACCTTTGGCGTAGGATTATATTCAAATATTGATATGATAAGCTCGCTGTGTACATTGATGGCAAGAGGTGCGTTAATCAGTATGGTAGTTGTTATATTGGTTCTGCCTTCAATGTTTATGATATTTGATAAGATAATTATCAATACAAGTATGGGCTTTAAGATGAAGAAAGACAGATCGGATAGTAATAATGATGGTACAGTTGATGAGACTGTACAGCAGAATTAATAAAGGAGGAGCTTCTTATGAATCATATGGATATAAATAAACGTAGAAAATATATAGTTGGCGGTGCTACAGCTATGGCAGTTGCAATAGCATCATGTGGTGTTGGAATGTATGGTAGTCGCAGTGTAGTGTTAAACGACAGTGAGGTATACATGGCTGATACTGTAGCTGGTGCAGACACACAGATGATAGCATCAAGCACAGATGCAGACTTAGTTGACACATTATCTTCAAATGTAAATGTTGAGAAAAAGGATGTATATAAGGATGAGACAGTATATGTATTTGCGGATGCAAATGGTAACACAAATAATATCCTTGTAAATGAAAAACTTAAAAATGCTGATGGCTCGGCAACACTTACAGATAAGACGGATCTTAAGGATATTGTAAATGTTAAGGGTGATGAAACATTTACACAGGATGGAGATACAATAACATGGGATGCCAACGGAAATGATATATGCTATCAGGGTACATCTGACAAGGCATTGCCTGTAGACGTAAAAGTAACATATTATTTAGATGGCAAGGAAATTACACCAGACCAGCTTGCAGGTCAGAGTGGTAAGGTTAAAATCAGATTTGATTACACAAACAATGCGTCAGTCAAGAAGGATGTAAATGGCAAGGAAGAGACAATAACTGTTCCTTTTATAGCTGTAACAGGAATGATACTTGGAGATAACTTCACAAATGTTACCGTTGAAAACGGTAAGGCAATGTCTGAGGGCGAATCTAATATTGTAGTTGGTTATGCTATGCCTGGTATGCAGGACAGTCTTGGGATAGAAGATGCTGACCTCACACAGGATATAACCTTCCCGGATTACTTTGAAATGACCGCAGATGTGACAGATTTTTCTATGGATATGACAGTTACCATGCTTGTAAATGGTTCTGCAATGAATCTTGCAGGAGATATAGATATGTCATCGCTTGATGATATGGTAGATTCACTTACAGATGCAAGCACTCAGTTAGTAGATGGTTCAGGTCAGTTGTCAGATGGTATGAATACACTTCTCTCTAAGATGGGTGAATTCAGCACAGGTGTAACTAAGCTCCAGAACGGACTTAACAGTCTTGCAAATGGTTCAAGTACTTTGGCAGCAGGTGTAAGCACAATAAATACAAGTGCACAGTCAATCAGTGCAGGTATCAATGCTCTTAACTCAGGTCTTACAACAACTATGACAGATGAGGAAAAGCAGGCAACAGCGGCAGCAGCTTCTACACAGGCACAGTCAACTGTTGCACAGGCGTTTGCTGATGGAAAGTATGATGCGATAAAGACGGAGGCTGCTAATACATTTACAACATTTATGAATGAAAAGGCGTCTGCTATGATTTATAAAGAACTTTCAGATAATGCAGAATTAAAGAGTAGTATTACAGCTGCGGTTATACTTGGACTTGCACAGCAGAATGGATGGACCTATGAAGAGGCACAGGCGGCTGTGGCAAAGGATGCTAATCTTCAGATGATTGTTGCAACAACAGTGGATTCAAAGATTAATCTAATGGCTGCAGATATCGCCTCAGGTATGGCTACAAATGGTGCATCTGTGATAGGTACACAGGTCGCTGATGCGTGTCAGGAGGCAGCTACAACAGCCGCAGGTCAGGCTGCAGGTCAGGCGGTAATTGCTGGTGCAGAGGGTGCAAAGTCTCAGATAGCAGCACAGATTAATGCAACACAGGCAAATGGATACAGTCTTGTAACAGGTGCTCAGGCTCTTGCAGCAGGAACAAATACCCTTGCCTCAAGTGTGCCAACACTCTCAGATGG
Source organism: bacterium (assembly GCA_963616385.1). Classification (GTDB taxonomy): domain Bacteria; phylum Bacillota; class Clostridia; order Lachnospirales; family Lachnospiraceae; genus Coprococcus_C. The sequence goes on from CAVELH010000084.1 coordinate 7,722, forward strand.
TGTGTCACAGCTTGTGACAGGTGTAAACAGCCTTGTCAGTGGAACATCACAGCTGTCAGATGGTGTAAGTCAGTTAGCAGATGGTGCAACGGCATTAGATGATGGAATGAACCAGTTCAATGAACAGGCTATAAAGAAACTTGAGAGTGCTTATAACGGAGATTTGAAGAATCTTACAGGCAGAATTCAGGCTGTCCTTGAGGCTTCGTCAGAATATGATACTTACACAATGCTAAATGATGGAGATACAGGTGCAACAAAATTCATCATTAAGACTGATGGAATATCTGTTGAGTAATTATGCTTATCAGTTAATCCTATATAAACCCTTAGGCACACAGGTGCCGACACTTATTAGTGGGAGGAGCTGTCGTATGGCGGCTCCTTTTTTGCGCAATAAAATTGAATCTGTGCGGGTTGATGGGGTAGAGGGGATAATAGCTTGACTTTGGGCTTTCTATTTTATAATATCTAAAGAAGAAAAACGAAGTCTAAAACGACTAAAGAGGGGCATATAATGTTTGAGATAGATGAAGAGATGTCGGAAGCCATAAATGCTGCTGACAGAATAATAATAAGCAATAAGGCTGACAAGACATACAAATACAGGAAGGTAGAAATACATGCCATATATTTGAAGGGCAAACGTATTTATCAGGTATCGTGTTATACTGATAAGCAGGTATTTCAGGAGAATATCGAGTGTGACATGGTCTGCCGTCATGTGAGAGAGCATTTTCCTGTAAAGTTATGCCAGATGAACATATTTGCTGCTGGAAAGGAATATAGTTATAAGATGACATCCAAGGGCAGGCTTCTTAAGAACATCAGAAAAAGCAATATAATAACACGCTGTGAACCGGAGACAAATACTCATAATAGAAAGAAGAAATACATATTGCAGGAGGGAGTTGTTGTACCTCCGCTAGTTGACATGGGAATATTTACAAAGGATGGCAGGGTAGTTAAGTCCATGTATGACAAATACAAGCAGATAAACAGATTTGTGGAGCTTGTGGATGATGTGCTTAAGGACGAGAGCAGACCGGAGATAAATATAATAGATTTTGGTTGCGGAAAGTCATACCTTACATTTATAATATACTACTACATGACTGAGATATTGCACAAAAAGGTGAACGTTGTCGGACTTGATCTTAAAGAGGATGTTATAGCACATTGCAACGAGGCTGCCAGAAAATATGGATATGACAACCTTCGTTTTGAGATGGGAGACATAAATGGATACCACACTGACATGAGGGTAGATATGGTTGTAACCCTCCATGCCTGTGATACTGCGACAGATTATGCACTCTATAATGCTGTTTTATGGAATGCAAAATATATATTGTCGGTACCTTGCTGCCAGCATGAGGTAAACGGACAGATATCAAGTGAAACTCTTGAACCTATGATGAAATATGGTATAATAAAGGAACGAATGTCGGCTCTAGCCACAGACGCGGTTCGTGGTGAACTGTTAGAATACAGAGGATACCGCACTAATCTTCTTGAATTTGTTGATATGACACATTCGCCTAAGAATATACTTATAAGAGCTGTAAAGGCTAATATAAGCGCAGAGAAGCGCAATAGGGCATTGAATGAGGTGAAGAATATGTGTGATGAACTGCATATTGAACCGACACTATATAAATTATTTACACAGGGGGACAAGGAAATATGAAACCAAGAAAACACAACGTAGGTCAGGTTATAGTTTTGGCTATGTGCACGCTTCTGATGCTTGTGATGGCATTTGTTATGTTTGTTGGTGATTCAGACTATCTGCTCGGAAAAGAGGCGAGAGATGTCATGGATTACGCTGATGATGGGGTAGCACCGCCTAAGGGCGTTCATATAAAAGTCAATGTAGATGCCTGCCTTGGAAACTATGCCGAGACACAGCATAAGATAAACGGCATTATTCCTGCTGGTAAGGAAGAGCATTACATAGTATGGCTTGATAATAATGCTGCATTAAGCATAACTGTTAAGAACAAAAAGACAATTAATAAATTAAATAGCATAATTGATGATACCTGGGATTACCTTGACGGTGTAAGTGATACACTTCCATCAAGCATAACTATAGAAGGTCAGGTTAGTACTATGGATTCCGAGCTGGAAGGATATTATGACGATTATCTTGAGGAGATGGGATTTACGGATAGTGGATTCCCTATATATTATGTAACTGTAGATAATACTGACACAAGAGCTACAGGCTGGATGATTGTTGGAGTATTGCTTGTTATAGGCATTGGATGTCTTATTGGAATGATATCAATAATAAAGGCAATAAAACGTGAAAAGGCTGCGGCAGAGGCTGTGCAGAATACATACGCAGGTAATAATGCAAATGTATTTGGCAATATTAATAACTATGGTGCTAATGGTGCATATAATAATGCTCAATACAATAATGGAACGTATGATAATAATACAGCATACAATAACGGAGCATATGATAATAATACAGCATACAATAATGGAGCGTATGATAATAATACTGCGTACAGCAATGGAACGTATGACAATAATTTTTCATACAACAATAATCCATATGCTAATAATCAATATGGAAACAATAATAATGTGACTGATGGAACAAACAATCTATCTGACAACAATTTGTAGTATTTGATTGTAAAACAACAATATATATGTATTTTTTAAGCAGGCAATTAGAGAGATATAATTGCCTGCTTTTCCTTTGAAAAAAAGCCGTAAAATTAATGTAAAAAAATTCAAAAAAATTGCAAATAAATGATTGACAAGTCATATTTTACATGGTATATTAA
>CAVELH010000085.1:0-10517 GCA_963616385.1 bacterium
CATCTATCTCATCTATAAATATAATACATGGTGCCATCGAATTGGCTTTCTTGAACAAATCTCTTACTCTTGATGCTCCGACACCGACATACATCTCCACAAATTCAGAACCTGAGAGTGAGAAGAACGGAACATTAGCCTCCCCTGCAACAGCCTTTGCAAGAAGAGTTTTACCGGTTCCCGGAGGTCCGACAAGCAATGCTCCTCTAGGCAGCTTCGCACCAATCTGAAGATATTTCTCAGGCTTAGCGAGGAAATCCACCATCTCAGACAGTGATTCCTTTGCCTCCTCCTGACCTGCAACATCCGCAAATGTAACTCCCGTCTCTTTCTGGACATACATCTTGGCATTGCTCTTTCCAACGCCCATGATACCACCATTCTTAGACGCTCCACGCATGATAAGCATCATAAGCAGGTAAAATGCAAATATCATTACAACATAATATAATATAGTTGTAACAATCGCATTGCTTCCCTCATCTATCTCCTCAAAGGTAACACCTGCCTCAGATAGTCTGTCAACAATCTGATAATCGTCAGTCCTGATAACATAATATGACTGCTCATTTACGTTTCCTTCACTTTGCTCTGCCGGCTCAAAGGTTATCTTGTCGTTATATATCTTGACATTCTGTACCTTATCCTCATCTAACATCGTAAGGAATTCATCATATGAAACCTTTTCCTGACCAGCCTCCTTAAAACGTGTATAGCTCTGCCAGAATATGAGAGTAAGTCCTATCGACAATATCAAAATTAATATAGTCGCAGACGGTTTTTTCTTGTTGTTATTGTTATTATTGTTGTTGCCGCGATTATTTCGTTCGTTATTATCCATTTATTCTCCAATCATAAAGGGCTATCACACATATGTGCAACAGCCCCGTTTTTTTATATTACTTATACAAAGGATATTTGTCCGTAATACTCTTTACAAGACTCATCGCTTTATCGTTATCCTTATCTATTACTGCTGCCTTAATAGCATCTGCAATAATTATCATATCATCCTCATTTGCACCACGAGTTGTAATTGCAGGTGTACCAAGTCTGATACCGCTTGTAACAAATGGTGACTTAGGATCATTAGGAACAGTATTCTTGTTAGCAGTGATATGAACTGAATCAAGGAGCTTCTCTACTTCCTTACCTGTCATATCAAGATTCTGTAAATCAACAAGCATCAAATGGTTATCTGTGCCGCCTGAAACAATCTTAAAGCCTCTCTCCATAAGTGCATTTGCAAGTGTTTTGGCGTTCTTTATAACCTGTGCCTGATACTTCTTGTAATCATCTGTAAGAGCTTCCTTAAGGCATACTGCCTTACCTGCTATAACGTGCATAAGTGGGCCACCCTGTATTCCAGGGAAAACTGCCTTATTGAAGTTGTACTTCTCATTAACCTCATTGCTTGATAAAATCATACCACCACGAGGTCCTCTTAATGTCTTATGTGTTGTAGTTGTTGTAACATGTGCATATGGTATTGGGCTCTCATGTAAACCTGCTGCAACAAGACCTGCGATATGTGCCATATCTACCATAAGTACAGCTCCAACCTCATCTGCTATCTCTCTGAATCTCTTGAAGTCTATTGCTCTTGCGTAAGCAGATGCTCCGGCTACGATAAGCTTTGGCTTGCACTCCTTCGCTATTGCAAGAACCTGATCATAATCTATAAATCCGTCATCATTGACACCGTAAGGAACTACGTTAAAGTACTTACCTGACATATTAACAGGTGAACCATGTGTAAGATGACCGCCATGTGCAAGGTTCATACCCATAAATGTGTCGCCCGGCTCCATGATTGCGAAGAATACAGCCATGTTAGCCTGTGCTCCTGAGTGAGGCTGAACATTAACATATTCACAGCCAAACAGCTCCTTTGCACGTTCTCTTGCAAGGTCCTCAACTATATCAACATACTCACAACCACCGTAATATCTCTTTCCAGGATATCCCTCAGCATACTTATTAGTAAGTGGGCTTCCCATGGCAGCCATTACTGCCTTAGAAACTATATTCTCAGATGCTATAAGCTCGATATTGTCATTCTGACGATTAATCTCCGCTGTCATAGCAGCCGCAACCTCAGGATCAAATCCAGATATTTCCTCAAATCCGTACATCAACGATACCTCCATTTTTATTTTTTACATATGCGATATTATCTCACAACATATTTTTAGTGTCAACCTGAAACCTCTTTATCTTTTTGCAGGTACTTCTGATAAAAATTATTAATCTCCGCACCATACAGCACTATCTGCATACCTATATACAACCAGATTATTACAAGAATGATGGATGTAAGACTTCCATACATTTTTGACACAGACGATATATGCTGTATATAAAATGAGAACAGCTTCGTCATAAGCATCCAGCCAAGTGCTGCTAAAGACGCACCCATAATCTCATGCCTCACTTTTCCCTTTCTTCCCGGAAGCTGATAATACATAAGCAGTAAAAATACAAATATAATTATAAACGTAAATGCACTCTTTAAGCTAAGTATAAGGATTGTCGCATTTGCGAGTGATGGTCTTAACTCAATTATCTTAACAGCAATCTGCTTTCCAAATATATGAAGAATCATAATAAGGAAGCACAGCAGTATAAACACCAGCGTGTAAAGAGCACTAAACAGACGCACTATGAAGAAATTCTTCTTTCGCTCAACGTCATATATTTTATCAAGTCCGTACGTTAATGCCTGTATTCCTTTTCCTGCTGACCACAAGCTGACTACAGCAGTTATAATCGTAAATGAATTACTGTTTGAATACATAATCTCATCCACTATATAGAGAATGTAAGTCTTTAGCTGTGACGGTGCTATATCAAGCAGATAATATACAACATTGGTTCTCGCAAATGAAAACCTTGAAGCAATCATAATAAGAAGCATCATAAAAGGAAAAAACGACAACAAAACAAAGAAGGTCGTCTGAGCGGCATATGCCGTCAGACTGTCATCAGAAACCTTCCTCGCAAAATCCGTTGCCATTTTAAATAATCTTTTAATCATGCTATTATTCCTATTTTATTCCTCTTCATTCTCTTCCACATCATATATTGAAGTAAGGTCAATATATGAATAATAGTGCCTTAAAATATATTTATAATTATGTCCCTCACCTGCAAGAATATTCGCGCCATTCTGGCTCATACCAACACCATGACCAAACCCGCCACCACGTATGACAAAACCATTATCAGTCTTATCCACATAATAAAATGGGCTAGGTAAAGATGTCCAGCCACTAGCTGTAGTGCCATCATTTTTCATAATCTCCTGATTGACAGGAGTTATCAGATTCCTTATATTAGTCTGTCCAGTAACCTGAATGGTCGCCTCTGTTCCCTCTATCTCAAGCGTCGCAACCACACCGCTTGAGGTACGCTCTGTCACTGTAATAGCTACGACCTTACCAATGTCAGATATCTCCCCTGACACGAATTGGTCTTTATCATTCTTAATCTTAATATTGTCAGAGGACATACGTACTCTCTCCTCAAGCATGGAGTTAATAGCCTCAGATACCTCATCAGTGGTATAGTCAACCTCCCACCTGTAATAAGGCATATTTTTATCAATTATATCATATCCCATGTCATCAGCAATAAAGCTCCTGAAGGTTTCCTCATCTGACAAATCTATCTTATCTTTACTTATGGTCTCAACATTAGCCTCAAGATACGGATAATCAGAGCCACCCCATATCTCAGAATTAGTGCAGCTCATGCCGCCCGATGTTGAGAAATAAAACGGAAATATTACTTTGCCATTATAGGTAGGAACTATTCCGTAGGTATCCTTTACAGCATTTATGCTTGCTGCCGTTGCCTCTACATTATTATATACCTGACAAAGGCTTGAATCGTCAAGGTCTGCACCATACTCCTCAAAGGTCTCATCCTCAACCCTTGAATAAGCATAGCCCCTTGCACATATAGCCATTGCCTTAAGAGCCTCCTCATGGCTTGAAGCAGGCATTTCACTTGCGACTACACTGTACAGATATTCCTCAAGTGGAAGCTCATTTATAATATGAAGTACCCCGTCATCGCAAATGCGAATTTCAATTTTGCCACTATATACAGGGATTCCATAGCTTCTCGATAAAGTATTTATCTGAAAATGTCCATTTTTCTCATCAGTTGTAAATGTGATTACATCACCACTCTGATAATCCTCTGCATTTATACATACACTATCGTCAGAGTTATATACCTTCTCTGTCTCATCAGGATAAGTAACCTTATATGAAGCATCACCAGCTATCTCTGCACGCTTCATATCGTAAGATGTATAATCATCATTGCTTATAATTACTCTTATCTTATCGCTCACAAGCTCATCATCAATAACAGCCGCAATAGCTGTATTTCCATCACACACCAGATTAAGCTTTTTGTAGCCTGTAAGCACCTGCATGCTTCTCTCACAAAATGCAGCATCATATAAATTATACGCTACAAAATCATCCGAGTATGGAATTATGCTATGGTCATCTAACACAAATCCATCATCCGTAACCTTAGCTATTCTCACCTGTCTTATATCCTGCGGGATGACCACATCAGTAATGCCATCATTGCTTACCGTGACAGATGCAACCCCGCTTATGCCTGAGAAATCACCTGTGCATTGGTATGTCTTAGTCATGCCATCATACAAGAATGTACAGCCGTTCTCATCTACTGATGAAACCAATACATTATCTAATGTCACATCTGAATTGCCATATCCATTTAATTTAAATATCCTGTCATTCTTAATGTATACATCTATCACATGGTCAACATACGAATCATCAACAGAAGTGTCAAGCTCATAATCATCTCTGCCATCAGATATATATGTAACATCACTGTCGGTGTCCTGATATATGTCAAATACAAATATCTCCTGTCTCGACAGACCTGATATTACATCTGATGAGGTAAGATTGTGATATATCTCATCAAACTGCTCCTTAGACACAATATCCGAATCCTGCATACCAACAAGAATATCGGCATAAAGTGAAGCCGGTGCATCAACTATATCAAATACGTTTCTTATATATAATACATTAATCTTAGCACTCTTTGAAAGCGGATCAACAAGTCTTGCCAATGATTTTTCCATATCGTCAGAGCTTGCCAGATACGACACATATTTCTCTACGTCACTGTAAGAATACCCATCTATATCTGTGCTCTCAGATACAGCATCGCCTGGTGTTGCCTCGTTCTTGTTCTCAACTATCATATTCCGTATCTCTGTCACAATAATTGCAAGCACTGCAAGGCAGACAAACGCAAGTATAAATCCAAGCATTTTCTTCTTCATTTATGAATATACCTCCAAAAAAATAAAGCAGCAAACCTGCTGCTTTGCAAGTACATAGATAAATAATATATCCGGAGATGCCGGTTCCTGCCTTTTGACTCCTAGCATAGCTAGGTGGGCAACCGCACGTTGTTTTCTGCCTTCCACTACAAACGGAGGCCTGACATCCGACACCGATATAGGAATCCCGTTTAAAGTAAATGTAGGTTCAATACAACAGGAATTATCGTGCATCCCAGATATATGTATGTTACTATTATTTATTATATATGAATTATATGCTGTTTTCAAGATTTTATTTATCCAAGTTACATTTGACATTTATCTCATAAATTTTATTATACTAATTTTATTTATACCAGATTTTCAGCTAGCTATATTTCATACATTGTGATATCCTTTATATATTGGTTTATGATAAAACAAAAGGGGATTTAAACATGAAGAAGAATTGTATAGTTGCACAATCAGGAGGACCTACAGCAGCCATAAATGCATCTCTCGCAGGTGTTATAAAGGGAGTTATCAATAGTGATAATTACGACAAAATATATGGCTCTATTCATGGTATTCAGGGCGTTTTAAAACGCAATTTCTTAGATTTATCAAGCAGCGAACCTTTATTTATAGATCAGCTCATGTGTACACCTGCCATGTACCTTGGCTCATGCCGTTTTAAGCTTCCGGATATGCCTGAGGGAAAGGCTTCATACGAGCAGATTTTTGAGTGCTTTGAGGAGATGAATATCGGTGCATTTTTCTATATAGGTGGTAATGATTCTATGGACACAGTTGCCAAGCTTTCGGCGTATGCGGCTTCCATAGGAAGCGACATTAAGATAGCCGGTATTCCAAAGACCATAGATAACGACCTTGTCTTAACCGACCACACACCGGGCTTTGGTTCGGCAGCTAAGTACATCGCATCAAGTATTCGTGAGATAGCCTACGATACATATATTTATGACGTGAGCAGTGTAACTATAGTTGAAATAATGGGACGTGATGCCGGCTGGCTTACTGCCGCTTCTGTTTTGGCAAGAACCGCTGACAGCCCAGCCCCACATCTTATCTATCTACCAGAGGTAGCCTTTGATGAGGAGCAGTTTATAACAGACTTAACCAACACCATGAAAACTCACCAGAACGTAATTGTAGCTGTATCAGAGGGTATACACGACAAGAATGACAACTACATAGCGGCTGGAAAAGCTGCGGCAGATAAGTTTGGACACGCACAGCTAAGCGGTGCTGGAAAGGCTTTAGAGTTTCTCGTAAAGGAGCGTCTTGGTGTAAAGGTTCGTTCAGTCGAGGTTAATGTTCTTCAGCGCTGTGCAGGTCACCTCACATCTAAGACTGATATAGAGGAATCTCTACAGCTAGGAGAGTCGGCAGTACGCTTAACTGCATCCGGCAACAGCGGCTTTATGACTACCCTTAACCGTACCTCAGAGTCCCCTTATGTATGTACCATCGGACATGCACCTGTTTCCGAGATTGCAAATAAGGCAAAGGGTGTACCGGTAAACTGGATTACAGAGGGCAAAAATGATGTCACAGCCGACATGGTTAATTACCTCACACCACTTGTGGCAGGAGAGCTTAAGCCTTCATACAAGAACGGAATCGTATCTTACCTGCCTGTGCCACACCTTATCTAAGGCTGCCACAATCATATACCAGATGGATGGCTTTAATGGGGCATGGCGGGCTTAACACCGACTTTGGGGATATAAGCAGAGATATTTTTTCGCAACCTTACGCATACTAAGAAAAATATGATAGTAGCACTTGATGATGTTTGATTGTGTGTCGCTACCGAAAACTCGACCAATTCATAATAAATAAAATATCAGCAGGGGAGTGTCTAGAAAACCGTTTAATCACGCCAGCACTTAGCGAGCATTATGCGAGCTTAGTACTGCTGCGTGATTAACCGAACGAGAGTGGGTTTTCAGGACACTCCCCTGCTGATATTTTATTTATTATGAATTAGTCTCAAACATTCGTCCGCGACACACTTAATCATCAAGCACTGCTATCAGTTTTTCTAAGTATGCTAGTTGTCATCAAAAATATCTCCGCTTATACCCCCAAAATCCAGAGTTAAGCCCGCCATCCCCCATTAAAGCCATCCATCTAGTATATGATTTTCTCGGCTCCTGAGAAATTGGTTTCGTCATCGCAGGTAATAAACGTTCCGTCCTCGTATCGGATTAAGTTTCCGAAATTGTAGTATTCGAGGAAAAATACATGTCCTGTGCTGTCATATGCAACAACGATTCCAGGGCAACCGTACTGAGCCTGAAACTGCTCACAATTTGCTCCCAAAGGATTATTCTGTGTTCCATTAAATCTGTAGAACTTATAATCAGAACCGGAGGCAGAATGAAGCTCCTCCAAAATATCCTGTGCAAGAACATAGTTAGAATATCCACTCTCTCCCTGATTTACAACCACGTTATTTTGAGCCTTACTTAAGCTGTAATTAGTAATTACTCCACATGGATGTGAAACACCTGCCGCATCCACATATGTCTTATCTAAGACAACATCCAGCTCATTTCCTGCTCCGGACGCAAGTGCATTCTGCACAGCAGAGACAATCACCCTTGCCTCCTCTGTAGCTCTTGAAGCTCTCGCCTTATCAATGTATTTAACAACATTCGGCGCAATCAGAGCTGCAAGCACAGCAATTATCGCTATTACTATTATAAGCTCCACCAGTGTAAAGCCTTTGTTTCGCTTTGCGCTACAATTAACCTTCATATAACCTCCCATTTATTTATACCACCTGATAGTCTACATATTAAACTATTTCATACGAAAATGCAATTACCCCACATAACAAATTGGGCATATAATACCATTTTTCTCATCATAGTATTATATGCCCGATTATCGTTGATATTATAGTTCTATTTTACAGGAAGCTTGAATATCCATTAAGGTTAGTATCAACCTCCTTGGCAGCGTCCCTTCCCTCGCGTATAGCCCATACTACAAGTGACTGTCCACGGTGCATATCACCGCATACATAAACCTTGTCTACATTAGTCTTAAATGAGCCCTGCTCTGTGCTTACATTTGTTCTTGCATTAAGCTCAACACCAAATGCGTCAGCAACATACTGCTGTGTTCCGAGGAATCCGGCAGCAATCAAAACTATGTCACACTCAACTGTGTATTCACTGCCCTCTATCTCAGTCATATTCATTCTGCCTGTCTCTGCATCTCTTTCCCATGCAAGCTTAACACACTTAGCAGCACATACATGACCTTCCTCATTCTTTATAAATTCCTTTACAGTAGTCTCATATATACGAGGATCCGCGCCAAATACAGCAATAGCCTCCTGCTGACCATAATCGGTCTTTAGGACTCTAGGCCACTCAGGCCAAGGATTGTTGGCTGCTCTCTTGCTAGGAAGTTTTGGCATCATCTCAAGCTGTACAACTGCTGTAGCACCCTGTCTTACCGCTGTACCCACGCAGTCATTTCCGGTATCTCCGCCTCCTATTACAAGCACCTTCTTGCCTGATGCATTTACATATTTGCCATCCTCAAACTGTGAGTTAAGCAGGCTTCTTGTGGTTGTCTTTAAGTAATCAACCGCATAATAAATGCCCTTTGCATCTCTTCCAACTGCATTGATATTTCTAGGATTTGCTGCTCCACATGCAAGAATTACCGCATCATACTCTGCAAGTATCTTATCAGCCTTTATGTGCTTAACCTTAGAATCCGCAAGATAAGCTGCCATCTCGTCACCATCTGCGACAGGATAGCCTGCTACATTCTTACCAGGTCCTATCTCTGTGCCTGTGACAAACTCTATTCCGGTTTTCTTCATGCACTCTATCTTCCTGTCAACAATGCTTTTATCAAGCTTCATATTAGGAATACCATACATAAGTAAACCACCGACACGGTCACTTCTCTCATAAACAGTTACAAGATGACCTCTCTTGTTTAGCTGGTCTGCAACTGCAAGACCTGAAGGACCTGAACCGATTACAGCAACCTTCTTGCCTGTTCTTACCTTAGGAGGCTCACAATTTACATAACCCTTCTCGTAAGCATTTTCGATTATGCTTCTCTCATTTTCCTTTGTACAAACCGGCTCACCATTTATATTACATGTACATGCTGCCTCGCAAAGTGCAGGGCATACACGGCTTGTAAATTCAGGAAAATTATTAGTCTTTATAAGTCGCTGATATGCCAGCTCCATATTGCCAGTATATACATTATCATTCCACTCAGGTACAAGGTTATTTAACGGACATCCTGATGCAGCATTTCCTATCATCTTTCCATACTGACAGAATGGAACTCCACAATCCATACATCTTGCAGCCTGAAGCTTCTGCTCCTCCATAGAAAGAGGCTCGTGAAATTCGTCAAAATTCTTTATTCTCTCGAGAGGTGGAATTTCTTTGCTTGTCTTTCTCTCATAGTCTAAAAATCCTGTGCTTTTTCCCATGACTTATACCCCTTTCTATTTATTTTTAATTGCATAAAATGCTTCTATAAGTGCCTGCTCGCTCGAAAGTCCTTTGACCTCCATCTGACCGATTGTAGACATCATCTTCTTGTAATCGTGAGGTATAATCTTCTTGAACTTAGGAAGATACTCCTCAAAGTTCTTCAATACCTCCTTACCCTTTGCAGAGTTTGTATACTGAACATGCTCTGAAATCATGTCCTTAAGCTCCATAACGTCATACTTATCTACAACTGGCTCAACTCCTACCATCTGCTTGTTAAGCTTCATATATAAGTCGCTGTCCATATCAAGAACATAAGCGATACCACCACTCATACCGGCAGCAAAGTTCTTGCCTGTAGGTCCAAGGATTACAACACGACCACCTGTCATGTACTCACAGCCATGCTCGCCAACTCCCTCTACAACAGCAGTTGCACCAGAGTTTCTTACTGCAAAACGCTCACCTGCGACACCATTTATGAATGCCTTACCAGATGTTGCACCATATAATGCAACGTTACCAACTATGATATTATCCTCAGCCTTCGGCTTAAATGTGCTAGGTGGATATACGATTATCTTACCACCTGATAAGCCCTTGCCGAGGTAGTCATTGCTCTCTCCGACAAGCTCAAGAGTAAGTCCCTTAGGGATAAATGCACCAAAGCTCTGTCCACC
>CAVELH010000086.1:0-10410 GCA_963616385.1 bacterium
CCCATAATGCTCTGTATCTCATTATCATATATCCACAGTCCACCTAACTTTAACTGTCTTCCCTCTCCCTTCTTAAGCATAACTACAGCCTTTGGTTCCATCAATTTATCCTCCTGATTTTCATTTTAAAATATGTCGTTTTATATATTTAAATCAATATAGTTATTTTGAATTTTATTTTTTAATTATATCACCCATCTATATACAGTGTCACTTGCAAATTTATATCACATATAAAAATTTAAATTTAAGTTTGTCAAAGCTAACTTTATGTTGTATAATGAGCTCATCTTGATAATATGATGTATATGTCGCAAATATTGTTTGCCTTGACATTATCAGGAATTTATTTTATATTTACATATGAACATTTATTCATATATTTTATGGTTTCTTAACAGAAGGAGGATTTTATGTTTCTAGAAATTAAAAACTTGGAAAAATTTTATGGAGAAAAAGAAAACCGCACTCAGGTACTTAAGGGATTGTCAACCGGAATTGAAAAGGGTGAAATCTGCGTACTGCTTGGTCCTTCAGGCTCAGGTAAATCAACTCTCCTTAATATAATAGGTGGAATTGAGGCATATGATAAGGGCGAGATAACTATAAATGGTGCTGTAATGTCTGGCATGAGCGAGAAGGACTTAACACTATATCGTCGTGAGCACTTGGGTTATGTGTTCCAGTTTTATAACCTTATTCCTAACCTTACAGTAAAGGAAAATATTGAGGTAGGTGCTTATCTCGGAAGCAATCCTTTAGATGTTGATGATTTATTACATACATTAGGTCTCTGGGAGCACAAGGATAAGATTCCAAGCCAGCTCTCAGGTGGTCAGCAGCAGCGTACTTCAATCGGACGTGCGATTGTCAAAAATCCGGATTTATTGTTGTGTGATGAGCCTACAGGTGCTCTTGATTACAACACATCCAAGGATATCCTTAAGCTTATAGAGGATGTAAACCAGAAATATGGAAATACAATAATTATAGTCACCCACAATGATGCAATCAAAAATATGGCAGACAGAGTAATTAAGCTCCGTGACGGAATGATAAGAAAAGAATATACAAATGAAACTAAGACTCCTGCAACAGAGCTTGATTGGTAGGTGATAATGATGGCAAATACAAAGAAAATCAAAAATCCTCTGCGTAAACGTATCTTTAGAGATATACGCAAGGAAAAGGGAAAATATATATCAATATTTTTGTTCTTAACACTTATGATTGCCGTAGTCAGTGGTATGCTCGTCGCATCAAACAGCATGATTATAGCCTACGATAATGGTATAGAGAAATATAATCTTGAGGATGGACATTTTGCTACAAACAATGAGGCAAACGTAAATGATTTACAAAAAATAGCTGATAAGACAGATGAACCTGTTACCATTTACGAGCAGTATTATTATAATTTTGATTATAAATTTGATGGCGACAAGGATTATTCTATTCGTATATATAAAAACCGTGATAAAATTAACACTTACTCTATCTTCGAGGGAACCGAGCCAAAGAAGGATGGCGATATAGCCATAGACCGTCTCTTTGCCGAGAACAATGATTTATCATTAGGTGATACCCTTAATGTTGATGGAAAAGAGCTCACTATATGCGGACTTGTAGCTGTACCTGACTATAGCTGCCTATTTGAAAATAATCAGGATACAATGTTCAATGCAACTGTATTTACAACAGGCTTTGTCAGTGACGATTATTTCAATGAACTATCATCCTCAAAGCTGATTTACAGCTATGCCTATATCTTCTCGGACAAAGCTTTAGATGACAAGGCATGCTATAACGCAAGCAATGATTTAATGGAAGAGCTTAACAAAGACCTCATGCAGGAGGGTAATTACCTGACAGATTTCCTTGCAAGACAGAATAACAAGGCAATCACATTTACCCGTGAGGATATGGGAGGCGATAGCAACAGCACACTTACCATGTTATATATTATGATTGTGTTGCTCGCATTTATATTTGCACTTATGACATACAGCTCAATAGAGTCTGAAGCAGGTGCAATCGGAACATTAAGAGCCTCTGGCTATACAAGAATAGAGCTTGTACGCCACTATATGGCAGCACCAACCTTTATATTTATTGTAAGTGCAATTCTCGGAAATGTACTTGGATATACCGGTTTTAGACATTATATGGAGCAGATGTACTATCATTCATATTCACTTCCGGTATATAAAGTAGTATGGAATGCTAAAGCATTTCTTCTTACAACAGTTATACCTATTGCAATATTAATTATTATTAATTTTATAGCATTATATGCGAAGCTTAAGCTCTCACCATTACAGTTTTTACGTCATGAGCTTACAAACAAGAAAAAGAAGAAGGTAGCGAAGCTTCCAAACTTCAAATTCTTTACACGCTTCAGACTTCGTACCCTGCTTCAGAATATGCCTAATTACATAACCATGTGCATAGGAATATTTATGGCTAACATACTGTTCCTGTTCTCAGCAAGTATGCTGCCTATATTGAACAACCATACTGATAATGTCCTAGACCGCCTTATAGCCAAATATCAGTACACCTTAAAGGCTCCTGCCGACACTGATAACGAAGTAGCCGAGAAGTTCTGTATGACCTCTCTTGACAGTGACAATGACAAGGAAATATTAATCTATGGTATAAGTGATGACTCACAGTATATTACAACCATAGATATGCCAGAGAATACAGGAGATGTCATTGTCTCAAAAGCATTTATGGAAATAAACAACTTCAAGATAGGTGACACATTTACTCTTCATGAAAAATATGGTGATAATTCATACACATTTACGGTTGCAGGAAGCTACGATTATCCGGCAGCAATGTCAGTATTCATGAGCATTGACAACTACAATACTACCTTTGATAAGGACAGCGATTACTATACAGGCTACTTCAGTGATGAGGTAATTGACGATATAGATGACGACTATATTTACACCACTCTCACACCTGCTGATTATACAAAGCTTAGCGACCAGTTGAATGATTCATTTGAGCGTATGATGCCTCTTATGCAATACCTTTCACTGATTGTATTTGTAATTGTTATTTACCTTCTTTCCAAAATTGTACTTGAAAAGAATGCAGAATCCATATCCCTTACCAAGATACTTGGCTACAACAATGGTGAGATAAGTAAGATATACATATTGACAACTGCAATCGCAGTAATCATAAGTATAGCCATTACTCTTCCGCTATCTGCTTTGGGAATTAAATCTATCTTGGGATATATGTTTACCACCTTTGATATATGGCTTGAAATTCACATTGATGCCATAATATATGTCAAAGTTGTGCTTTGGGATGTTATATGTTACGCAGTTCTTAGCATGATACAGTACAGAAAGATTAAGCGTATTCCTATGGAGGAAGCCTTAAAGAACAGAGAGTAATTATTCTATAACAGTTCATTTATAGATAAATGCATTCGGGAAGCCTGCTATCAACAAGCTTTCCGAGTGCATTTTTTATTGTATTTTTACATCTTCATTTCTATTATTCAAAGTACCTCAATTATTTTATAAAATACGCAATAATTTGATACTTTTATCTTATATATCATGTTAAATTTAAACTACAAAGCAGATGAAAATCGACATACAGATATTATAAATTCAAAACAGGAGGTATGAAAAATGCGTAAGGTTTACGGATTTCAAAAGGGTATTAATCTAGGCGGCTGGCTGTCACAGGGAACACTTGACAAGCAGCATTTAGACACATTTATCACTGAGGAAGATATCGCAAGAATTGATTCTTGGGGTGCAGACCATGTACGCCTCCCTCTTGACTATGAAAACATAGAAAATGAGGACGGAAGCATAAAACACGAAGGTTACGCTTACATAGATAACTGTATTTCATGGTGCAGAAAATATCACTTAAATATTGTTCTCGACCTTCACAAGACATACGGATATATATTTGATGATCCAGAATATTCAAGCGAATTTTTCCACAGCAGCAAGCTTCAGGAACGATTCCTTAAGACCTGGGAGACAATTATCAACAGATATGCAAAGGACTCAGATATACTTATGGTTGAACTCCTCAACGAGGTTGTTCCTAACGATGTAGTTGATGAGTGGAACGAGCTTGCACTTCGTGCAATAAAGGTTATCAGAAATGTATCTAAGGATATCAAAATATTATATGGTGGCGTTGGCTACAATGCAGTTACATCCATCAAGAAGCTTATGCCACCGGCAGACGAGAATATAGTATATAACTTCCACTGCTATGAGCCAATCATATTTACACACCAGACAGCATGGTGGGTTGATGATATGCCTAAGGATTTCCACATTGATTACCCAGGAAGCATAGATGAGTATATGAAAATAAGTAAAACAATGCGTGGTGCTATGTACGGTGCTCTTGCAGAAGGGAGCTTAAATCTAACCTCTTTAGGACCTGATTTCTTTGAGGAAATGTTCCGTGATGGCATAGAGGCTGCTGAAAGATTAAATGTACCACTCTACTGTGGTGAATATGGTGTCATAGACCAGGCACCACCAGAGGACACAGTACGCTGGTTTAATGACATCAATACAGTATTCAAAAAGTATGGCATAGGACGTGCTGTATGGACTTACAAGGAAAAGGATTTCGGTATTGTAGGCGAACACTATGACGGTGTGCGCAAGGAATTAATAGAAAGTATCTTCGGATAATATATAAAAGGAGCTATCGCATGTGAGATTTAGAAATATCTCTGGTGGGGTAGCTCCTTTTTATTTTAATTAACTTGATGGCTTGATTATATATGGGGACATATTTGTGATGACAACCAGACTGCTTAGTATATCTTATACCCACTTTTTTCAATCGTGTGTGCTGCGGACGAATGTCTGAGCGTAAGCGAGTTTTCGGGAGCAGCACATAATAAAAGCTTGAAAAAAGTGGGTATTAGATATACTTGCAGTCGTAGAGTTGCTAACAAATATGTCCCCATATATTACAAGCTATTTGTTTTTTATACATAAAAAGAGGCTACCGTACCAGAGATATTTCTAAATCTCACATGCGATAGCCCCTTTTATATCTAACCCTTATGCCTTCTTTTTCTTTGTGACATAATACAATGCCATCCCACTAACCACAAAAATCATAGCCACAAATGGCATACTATAATCTCCTGTCTTAGGTGAATCCGTATTGCTGCCATTGTTATTTGCACTATTTGTTGTAGCAGTTGTTGTAGTCTCTGTTGTTGCTTCCGTAGTTGTCCCCTGATTACTGCTATTCTTTGCCTTTTTAACGATAACATATGTAGAGAATCTGTTTGTCTTGAATGATATGCTTCCATCAGTCACGCTTGTCTCAAGCTCCGCAATATCTCCGTCATGATTTCTCACAACTGTGTAATCATAATTAGCGTCATAATCCTCAAGCTCTATGTTAAGTGTTATAGGCTTATCAAACTCTGTTATATTGTTCTCCCAATTAGTTCCGTTACCCTTGCTGACAATCTGGTCAAGTGTCAAATCAATTGCCTGTGCTGATGCTGCACCCTGCACCATGTTCTTGACTGACTCTGTATTATAGCTCTTGTTATCAGCTACAGTAAGTCTAAGATTACCACTAGGAGCAGCATTTGAGCCATCCTGTATAGAAGCCTGTCCTACCGCATTGCTTCCTGACACGGAGATTGTATCAGCCACCTTTGTGAATATACCTTTAAAATGAACATTTCCATCTCCCATTACAAATGTGAAGGTAGATATATTGTTTGCATCAGGTGTCAAAGTCTCTCCGCCATTTAATCTTATCCCTGCTATCTGATATCCATAATCAGGAATAAGCTTAATCGTAACCTTTTTTCCTGTCTCTACAGCTATATGACCGCCCTTCGAATCTCCCGGATTATTCGCAAATGGAATACTGTGCAAGTCATTTACTCCCTCTACAGCTATGACGTATGCCCTTCCATGCTCAAGATAAGCATCGTCACCATATGTCTGTGTGTCGTATGCCCAGGTTATAGTTAATACCTTGTTGTCAATCTGGATAAATGTAGTTCCCTTATTTATTGTTATTGCACCGGAAGCACCAATCCCAACGCCAGACTGTACCATATATTTATCAGTGTTGATTGTCATATATACATCGGCAGAATTAACGCTGTCATCAAATACATACTCACTTCCTGTAAATGTCATTACCCCTGAATCCAAAAGCTCCTGCAAGCTCATATATTGACCATTTTCAGGCTTGATATATATTTCAAATGAACTGTCCTTTGATTTCATATCCGCATAAGATGTGCATGCATCTCCCTCAATTCTAAATGCAATGCATGAGGTTCCCGGCTGCGGACCAACAGGCTGCGAGCCTCCCTGTGAATCAAATGTAGGCTCAAATCTCATGTTATCTGTAACATTTACAGTATAAATCTTAGAACCATCCGAGCCACTATCTGTAAACGTAAGTGAACTTCCATTGTTCATCAATCCCTGTACTGTGCAACCAGAATTAGGGGTAAGCGTAACAGTTACTAATGTACCACTTGGAACAGTCTTAGATGTCTCATCTCCAGATAATCCAATACCGCTTATCTCCATCTTACCATTCGGATAAGTAAAAACTCCGTCATTTACCGAATCCCAAGGTGTGTGGTTATCCGCTCCCACATTCACAGATCCTGCTGCGGAGATATCAAGCCCTGATATTCCGGTCACCACCAGAACAAGTGCAAGTAAAATACCCGCCACCCTTCTTTTTGTCATTTTCATCATTTATGTATTCTCCTCTCATTATAGTTTTCAGGCAACAAAAGTCCCTCATAATATATAACTAAAGGATATACTATTATATTATTTTATGTAAGTTGACATATGTCTCAAATTCCAGAAACTGGCTATTTCTGTGGTTTCCAGGCATAATAGAACTGAAGAAGTCCAATCCTTGCCTTAGTGCTTGTCTTTTCATTCATATTGGAAATATGTCTGTATATAGCAGCCCTCGATATGCCAAGCTGTTTTGCTATATCCTGAACATTATCGTCCGATGACATTAACGCAAGCATAACCTCCTGCTCTCTGTCTGTGAGCTTATATTCATTTGCAAATGCAGGAAACATATCCTGCTGTTTGTCATCATCATCGCTATCAATATCATTTATGGCTGTGACAGCACACTCATCAGCAGCAAATCTCATATTTCGCATATTATTTTCACTGATAAATATAATCACACTTATTGCCACAAACAAGACAAGTGCGAATATAATCGCCATATATAAATTCTCGTTATTATAAAATCCCGATATATACGTTATCACTATGGCGCACAGATTATTTATTGCTCTTCCAAGTCCAGCCCACAATCTCGGATTGCTCATATCATATGACAATTCCATAAAGCCTGTTGTGAAAAATACAGAGAAAAATCCCGCAGACAAGTAAAATACTATAAGACCTGCCAAAAACGGACCGCCAAACCATATAACCACAATACATATAGTGGATAAAACCGTAACACAGTACATAATGATATTCATATATTTTCTATCAGAAATATCATATATAAATCCCGCCAAAAGCCCACTTATCGCAAGCAATAGTCTTGGCCACTGCCCTATATCTACGCTTCCACCTGCGTGAACCATAGTAACAGTATTGTCAAGTGCTGCAAATATCAATGTCATTAACGCTACAGCTGCTATAAGAAGGACTGCTCTGTTCCTTTTATATTTGACAAGGCTATCTTCATCATTACCCTGACTATCATCGCACCTGTCTTTTTCTAAGTCAGATGCATCTTGCTTTTTACCTGTGATTACCAATGTTATACTAATTAACATAAATACCACGAGCACAATCATCTCTGCCACATCTCTTTTAATCAGATTATTATTTATGAACTGTAGCAATATGCCAAATGCATACGATATTCCCACTATCCTTGCAAGAAATGCCCTGTCAGTAACCGAAAATGCGACATAATAATGTATATGAGCACCCGCTATACCCATTATAATAAACAGCACAATTCCAAAGAAAAGTGTTTGTCCATATGTACTGTGTGTATTAATGATAATAAAACTAACTATCGCAGGCACAACGCAAAGTACATCAATAATATTCAATGCCAAAGATGATATTTTCCTGATATTGATAAACCTACAAATTGCTGAATACACAATAAAGCCTAATGCAGAGGCAACCAGAATATAGCTCTGAGCCCACACAACTCCACTAGAATCTGTAAGCTCAGCCATACTATTGTCAAACAAATACTCCTCACCTAAAAAGACAAAGAAAAATATACCAAGTATAATAATTGCTCTAATATTTTCACGTTTTTTTAATACTTC
This sequence comes from bacterium, assembly GCA_963616385.1. Lineage (GTDB taxonomy): Bacteria > Bacillota > Clostridia > Lachnospirales > Lachnospiraceae > Coprococcus_C. Next base: position 8,345 of record CAVELH010000086.1, read on the forward strand.
TCTCATTTATATTGTTCCTCAATCTGTCATTTTGTTAATTATTTGTATGCCCCGCCTACTCCTGCACCTGTATTAAATCCGAATATCGCACAGCATAAAAGGTCAGCCACAAATGCAACACACAGTACCACGCATATTGTTATAAGTGTCCTTCTCTTTAACTTATGTGCAAACTCACTGAGCTTCGGTGCAGCTATGTAAACACCAAACAAGCCTCCAAGTCCAAATGCAGTAAGCCCTGCAAAGCATATTCTTCCGTTAAGATTCATAAATAAATTCTTATAGTTCCAATAATGTGAATTGTAGAAGAAATCCAATATCCAGCTTGCTGCAAATTCAATAACTCCACAAAGAAGTACTGTCAGAGAAAACAGCTTAAGCTTATTAGCCTTGAATCTGTCGAGCAAAAAGATTATTGCAACGCCACCTACTCCATATATCGGAAGCCATGGTCCATACATCGTTCCTCTATTTACAAATTCATGATTTCTTACAATATGCAGGCTTACCTCCCACAGCCAGCCTATAAAGCAGAAGGTAAAGAAAAACACTATAAAATCTGTGAGCTTATATTCGCATTTTTTCTTAAGGTCCTCCGGCACTTCAACTGCCATGTCCTCCATAACATATATAGGCTTGGCATTTGTCTCTCCCTTAACAAAAGGTGTACAGCTAAATGCATTTTCAATAAACAAATCACTTCTAACATTATCTCTCAAAGCAAAATACATCTCTGCATTTATCTCTGCCCAGTAAGGAACTGCGATACAGATACCAACAACAGGTATAACCTTAAGGATTGTTATATACAGACACGATAAATCCGTGAGGAACATATCCCACTTATGTCCATCGGTCATCTCCTTTGACAGTTTCTTTGCCTCCCTCCATTTTACAGAAGGATTTTCAGCCAGAATATACGGAACAAATCGATACTGGTACGTCTTATATACTCCTCCAACTATCGTGAGCCACCATAATGACAACACTACCCTATATACAAATAGCGACATAATAATGTTTGGCAGATTTTTTCTGTGATACGGAGCAAATATCCTGTTAAATGATACATCATCACTATATCGACATTCCATCGCATATCTGTGCTTTCCAATAATTGCAGCATTCTGTATGAAGAAATGAATAAGTGCAGTTATCAGCGCTGCAAGCAACAATGTCACTACTACCTCACCTGTATTTCTCTCAAAATACGCAGGATTAGTTCCAAGAAGCTTTATTATCCACGTTGCATTATTTGAAGCAACATCTATAGCATGAACTGCGAACTTTGAAGTGATGAACGGAACATCCTTTACCACAGGTGTTCTCACTATATACTCCTCAAGTATAAGAACATTATCTGAAACAGGCATTTTGTTAAGTCCCAATATATGGTCTATATCCTTTACAAAAGATACCTGAGATGTCTCTGACACTCCTAAAAACGCAAATACGAAGCAGACCGCAACAAATGTAAGCCATGCTTTAACGCCACGCCTGAATGTTGTATTCCACGCTCCACGTCTTATCTTTTTTCTGTCCCAATTAGTATTTTTCATTGTTATCCCCCACGTCACGATGCTTTTCTATATACTCCTTAAGTAATTTGGCATTGCTCTCTCTGTCACTCTCACTGTCGGCAATTCTTATGAGATATTCCCAAAACGCCATTCTTAAGCTCTGCTCAGTAATCTCAAATATAGTTGTCGGAGGTGTTGCTCTGGCAATTACAACTCCATATTCCTCCATGGCAAGAAGGCTCATATCACCCATGATGTTATCTGAGATTACGACCTTAAAATTAGGATATTTAGATAATAAACCATATACATTTTCTAGATGCTCTATATACTCCCGCTTGTCGTACTTAAGCTCTGGAATTCTGTATATATCACACATAGGCACATATCTGTCATAAATGTCACTCTCCCATACATCAGAAAGACTTATAATTTCTGTAATCATATTACCTTTTTTCAGATTCTTTTCAAACCATAATTTGTGTTTTTCATATATTGTCATGAACTTTGAGCTATTTGTCCTTTTGGACATTTCAAGGACAACAC
>CAVELH010000087.1:0-10087 GCA_963616385.1 bacterium
GCACCAGACCATATCGTGGCTGCTATTTTGTGTTAGCGTATTATTGATTGTGATTTTGGGGAGGAAAAAGATATGCCAAAGATAGAAGTAAAAAATATCAGTAAAGTATATAAAAAAGAAAAGGTGTTGGATGATGTAAGTTTCTGTGTAAATGCAGGAGAAATATTTGGTATAGTAGGAAGAAATGGCTCAGGTAAGAGCGTTTTAATGAAGATAATATGTGGATTGGCTGCTCCTACAAGCGGAGATATAGTGATAGACGAGAAAATAATAGGAAAGGATATTGATTTCCCTGAAAATTTAGGTGCCATAATTGAACAGCCGGCTTTTATGCAGTTTGCTTCCGGTTTTAAAAACCTGAAATTTCTTGCAGATATCAATAAGAAGATAGATAAAGCTGAGATACGTTCAACAATGGAAATGGTGGGACTTAATCCTGACTCAAAAAAATGGGTTATGAATTATTCTTTGGGAATGAAGCAGAGATTGTCTATTGCGCAGGCAATAATGGAAAATCCTGAGTTGATTATTCTTGATGAGCCTATGAACGGTCTTGATAAGGAGATGGTTAACTGGCTCAGAGGATATCTTAAGGAGGAAAGTGATAAAGGACATACAATTATTATATCATCGCATATTCAGGAGGATATAGATATACTATGTGACCATGTAATTGAATTGGATAGGGGATGTATAGTAAATGCCAGATAGTGTAACTAAAAGTTCATCCTTTTTTATGGGAGTAGGTTTTAAATATTGGGATTACATGATGATAGATATAATAAAGTGGCTGTTTGTAGTTGGATTATTTTACGCAGCCATTATAGTTTTCGTGTCTTATTATAAAAACCAGTTGTATAGCGGTGTGATTGTCAAATATGGCTCATATTTGAAGTGGTTTATAAAATCCTTATCAAGTATATTAATTGTCTGTTTTTCTATAGCTTTCCTGGATGGTGTTTTATTTTATAGGGGAAACCTGATTGTAGGGTTTTGTATGATTTTGTTAATAGCCTTTAATTATACATGGAAGGCTATATGTGTATTCTGTCTTTCAAATAAATCAAATTATAATATATTTATATGTATTTTCATAGTTTTCGAAGTGGTTAGTATATATAAGCCACATATCACAAGATACAATCCATTTTCGTGGGGGATGATGGCAAGATGTAAGCAGGTATGTGAAGAAGGTTTCAATATATGGATTGCCGTTGTATTTTATGTTGTTACATGCTGCTTTTTATATGGTGTTTTCAGATATAAAAGTATAAAGAGACAGGGATGATTATATTGTTAGTTGCAATCACCATAAACAATCCAAAGATATTACTGGCGGATGAGCCAATTGGAGCATTCATGAATCTTGCAAAACAATGTAAGCGAATCATAGAGATTAGTGATGGAAGGATTTTGGAATAATAACTAATTCCCACCTTGACGTTATCACTTAAACATCATTATAATAATACAGGAGTCGGATGACACCACATAATGATTGTTAAGAAATGAAAAGGCGGTAAATAAAATGAACATTCCTAAGATTATTGCAGATGAGCTTAATGTCAAGATATGGCAGGTAGAAAAGACCATAGAGCTCATCGACGACGGAAATACGATACCATTTATATCCAGATATCGTAAAGAGGTTACAGGCTCTCTTAATGATGAGCAGCTTCGTAATCTTGATGAGAGACTTACATATCTTAGAAATCTTGACGAGAAGAAAACACAGGTGCTTGCAACTATAGATGAGCAGGGTAAGCTGACAGATGAGCTTAAGAAGCAGATAGAGGATGCAATGACTATGGTTGCTGTTGAGGATTTATATCGTCCTTACAGACCTAAGAGAAGAACAAGAGCTACAATTGCTAAGGAAAAAGGACTTGAGGACTTAGCTAATATAATTTCCCTTCAAATGACTAAGAACAAGATAGCTGATGAGGCTAAGGCGTATGTGTCCGCCGAGAAGGAAGTAAACAGCGAGGATGAGGCAATAGCCGGTGCTGTGGACATATTAGCTGAGGCATATGCGGATAATGCAGACTACAGAACGAGGATTAGAGACCTTACAAGACAGAAGGGAACACTTATCTCAGTTGCAAAGAATCCTGATGAGAAGTCTGTATATGAGATGTATTATGATTTTAAAGAGCCTGTTAATAAGGCAGTCGGATATCGTATACTTGCAATCAACAGAGGAGAGGCTGAGAAGATACTTAATGTCAAGATAGAGGCTCCACATGATGAGATAGTAGGTTATCTGCTTAAGCAGACAATAGTAAGACCTGAGCATGACAGTGCAGTATATATAGAGCAGGCAGTAAGAGACAGCTATGACAGACTTATAGCTCCATCTATTGAAAGAGAGATAAGAAATGAGCTTACCGAGCAGGCTGAGGAGGGAGCAATAAATGTATTCGGAAAGAACCTTCATCAGCTCCTTATGCAGCCTCCTGTTTCGGGACAGACAGTTCTTGGATGGGATCCTGCGTTTAGAACGGGCTGTAAGCTTGCTGTTGTTGACTCGACAGGCAAGGTGTTAGATACAGTTGTAATTTATCCGACAGCACCACAGAATAAGGTTGAAGAGGCAAAAGCTGTTCTTAAAAAGCTTATCAAAAAATACCATATCACGCTTATATCACTCGGAAATGGTACAGCAAGCCGTGAGTCAGAGATGGTAATAGTTAGTCTCCTAAAGGAGATAGATGAGGACGTTAAGTACATAATTGTAAATGAGGCTGGGGCTTCAGTATATTCTGCAAGTAAGCTTGCGACTGAGGAATTCCCTAACTTTGACGTGGGACAGAGAAGTGCGGCATCTATAGCAAGAAGAATACAGGATCCTTTAGCTGAGCTTGTAAAGATAGATCCAAAATCAATAGGTGTAGGTCAGTATCAGCATGATATGAACCAGAAGAACTTGGGGACAGCGTTATCAGCGGTTGTTGAGGATTGTGTTAATAGCGTAGGAGTGGATTTGAATACAGCATCCGCATCCCTGCTTGAGTATGTATCAGGAATAAACAAGACGATAGCTAAGAACATAGTATCCTACAGGGAGGAGAACGGTTCATTTAGTAACCGTAAGCAGTTGCTCAAGGTACCTAAGCTTGGACCTAAAGCATATGAGCAGTGTGCGGGCTTCTTAAGGATAAGTGGTGGAAGCGAGATTCTTGATACGACAAGTGTACATCCGGAGAGCTACGCTGCGACAAAGGCACTTATGGATAAACTTGATATCACAGAGCAGGAATTAAAATGTGGTGGTATGAAGGGCATAAGCAGAAAGGTAAAAAATACAGCAGAAATTGCAAAGGAGCTCAGCATAGGAGAGCCTACACTTGTAGATATCCTAAAGGAGCTTGAGAAACCGGGAAGAGATCCCCGTGAGGAGTTAGACAAGCCTATATTGAGAAGTGATGTACTTGAGATGAAGGACTTAAAAGAGGGAATGACACTTAAGGGAACAGTAAGAAATGTCATAGACTTTGGCGCGTTTGTCGACATAGGAGTTCATCAGGATGGGCTTGTACATATATCAAAGATGACTGACAGATATATCAAGCATCCGCTTGAGGTTGTATCAGTTGGTGACATAGTAGATGTAACTGTAATTGGTGTAGACCTTGAGAAGAAGAGAATACAGTTATCAATGATATAAAAAGACACAAAAAAAGAGTTGTCATATGACAACTCTTTTTTTAATCAGGGAAAAATTAAGCTCTCTCAACCTTGCCTGACTTAAGACAATTAGTGCAAACATAAATCTTCTTTGGAGTACCGTTAACTACTGCCTTAACTGACTTGATGTTTGACTTCCACATTCTGTTAGATCTTCTATGAGAATGGCTCACATTGTTACCGAAATGAGCGCCTTTATCACAAATACTACACTTTGCCATCGTTAGCACCTCCTTGACAAGTTAATATTAGCCCGTAAGCTCACAACATGAATATATTAGCAAAAAACGATATAATATGCAAGGAAAATTTTAATAAATTTAAAAAAATATGATAAAATAGCTCTAAAAGCTTATGAAATATGAACTTCCATGTTGCATAACTACTCAAAGTTGGTATAATATAGTATCTAAAGAAACAGATAGGGGGTAATTGTATGAGTGGTAATTTGACTAATAAAAACGGTGAGATTTTTATTGAGAATGAAGTTATTGCACAGTATGCTGGACATGCTGCATTAGAGTGCTTTGGTATAGTAGGAATGGCAACAATCAGTATGCGAGATGGAATAGCCAAGCTGCTTAAGGGTGACAGCATCAGCAAGGGCGTTAATGTAACCATAGATGATAATAACAATATATCAATAGATTTTCATATTATAGTAGCTTATGGTGTAAGTATATCTACAGTTTGTGAGAATCTTATCAACACTGTCAAATATTCTATAGAAGAGATGACAGGTATGAAAGTATGCACTATCAATATATATGTTGAAGGTGTACGAGTAATTGATTAGTAGGAGGAATAGACAAGTGGCTATAAAGATGATAGATGCGGATATGCTTAAAAAGGCATTTCTTGCCGGTGCATATAATTTGGAGAGAAATAAGGACTATATTAATGAGCTTAATGTGTTCCCTGTACCTGATGGAGATACAGGCTCTAATATGTCACTTACGATTATGGCGGCTGCAAGAGAGGTTGAAGGACTTGATAATCCTACTATAAGTGTTTTGGCTAAAACTATATCGAGTGGCTCATTGAGGGGTGCAAGAGGTAATTCAGGAGTTATATTATCACAGCTTCTTCGTGGATTCTGTAAGGAGATAAAGGAGAAGAAGGAGATTGATATAAAGGTTTTATCAGACGGATTTGTTCGCGCTGTTGAGACTGCTTACAAGGCGGTTATGAAGCCTAAGGAAGGTACAATATTAACAGTTGCCAAGGGAATGGCTGAGAAGGCTGTTGAGATGTCTGATATGGGTGTTACTATTGAGGAGCTTGCCAAGGAAGTTATTGAGTATGGTGATGAGGTTCTTGCAATGACACCTGAGCTTTTGCCTGTGCTTAAGGAAGCCGGAGTTGTAGATTCAGGCGGACAGGGACTTATGGAGTTCCTTAAGGGTGCATTTGATGGTTTGCTTGGAAAGGCTGACAATATAATACCAGCTAACACAGAGGCTAAGAGCTCTGCTAAGACTGTAACAGGTGGTAACATCAGCTCTGCCGATATTGATACATCACACATCAAATATGGTTATTGTACAGAGTTTATAATCATGCTTGAAAAAGAGTACAATATGGACATAGAGCGTGAGTTTAAGGAATATCTCACATCAATCGGAGATTCTCTGGTTGTTGTGTCAGATGATGATATTGTAAAGGTTCATGTTCATACTAACCATCCGGGACTTGCATTTGAGAGAGGCCTTACTTATGGATCACTCACAAGCATGAAGATTGATAATATGCGTGAGGAACACAGAGAAAAGGTTATACATGAGCAGGATAAGATTAGAGCAGCAGAGAAAGAAAAGCTCATGGAGACACCTGCTAAGCCTTATGGCTTTGTCGCTGTATCAGCAGGAGATGGCCTTGCACAGATATTTAAGGATTTGGGAGTTGACTACGTTATAGAGGGTGGTCAGACTATGAATCCAAGCACAGAGGACGTTTTATCGGCTATAGATAAGGTGAATGCTGAGACTGTATTTGTGCTCCCTAATAATAAGAATATTATACTTGCAGCTAATCAGGCTGCTGATATAGAGGATAAGAAGAACGTTGTAGTTATACCATCTAAGACAATTCCTCAGGGCTTTAGTGCCTTGATAGGCTTTGAGGGTTCTTTATCTGCTGATGAGAACCGCGATAACATGACAGAGGCTATGACCACAGTTAAATCCGGTCAGGTTACCTATGCTGTAAGAGATACATCGGTAGACGGCAAGGAGATTAAAACCGGAGATTATATGGGAATAGATGACGATGGAATACAGTCAGTTGGCGTGGATATAAACGAGGTTATAAAGGAGCTTGCTTCTTCCATGTCAGATGACTCATCTGAGCTTTTATCTATATATTACGGAAGTGATGTAAATAAGCAGGATGCAGAGAATATAAAGGCTATGCTTGAGAAGGAATATCCTGATTATGAGATTGATGTATATAATGGCGGCCAGCCTATATATTATTATATAATTTCCGTAGAGTAATTCTTTATATTTACTGGGAAGATTGAGGTTTCATAATGGAACATATAGAATATAGCGATAAAAGAGAGGCACCGATTGCCGTATTTGATTCGGGAGTAGGTGGCATAAGTGTTTTGCGTGCTTTAGTTAAGGAAATGCCTAACGAGAACTATTGGTATTTTGGAGATTCAGCCAATGCTCCGTATGGTACAAAGACCTTAGAGGAGGTTAGAAGCCTCACATTTTCGCATGTTGAACATTTTATGGAATATGGTGCAAAGGCAGTCGTTGTTGCCTGTAATACCGCAACTACCGCTGCTGTGAGGCTGTTAAGACAGAAGTATCCCGATTATACCTTTGTCGGGATTGAACCCGCACTTAAGCCTGCTGTATATGAAAAGCCTAATCCTAATGTGGTTGTCATGGCAACACCTATGACTATTCGTGAGGACAAATTCCATAATCTTATGGACAAATATACTGATTTGGCACATATAATTCCTCTGCCATGTCCGGGACTTATGGAATATATAGAAAAGGGCATAACAGATGGAGAGGAGCTTGATAATTTTCTTAGGAAGCTTTTTGCTCCGTTTGCACCAGAGAGGATAGATTCGGTTGTTCTTGGGTGTACGCACTATCCATTTGTAAGTGAGGAGATAAGCAAGGTATTAGGCAATAATATCAAGCTGTTTGAGGGAGGCCCCGGAACAGCGAGGGAGACTAAGAGAAGGCTTGCCGAGAAGGATTTGCTTACAAGCAGGACTACTGCCGGTACGGTAAGATTTGAAAACAGTGCCATGACGGACGATAAGCTTAAGCTGTGTGAAAAGCTGCTTTATGGACATACTAAGGATTAGAATATAATTATTGTATGTGTGGTGACTGCTATGGAATATTTTTTTACATATAGTGATGATATACCTGATGGATGTGGATTTAAATTATACGGAGCTACCCATGTGACTTATATCGTTATGCTTGTCATAGCAGCAGTTACATTGCTTACTGCTAAGAGATATAATAAGGAGAGATTTCTGCGTTTTCTCGGAGATTTTCTCCTTTTTTTAATAATTATAAGAATAGTTATAGTGGCAATAATTGGGAAGATGTCTTTATATGAGCTTCCGCTTCATTTGTGCAGCATAGCGGGTATATTATGCTTTTTACATGCGAGATTTAAGACGAAATGGCTGGGGCAGGTTATATATACCCTGTGTCTGCCGGGGGCATTGTTTGCCCTTATATTTCCTAACTGGACGGAATATCCGGCTATGAATTTTATAACTATACAGGCTTTTTTGTTTCATGGTGGAATAGTTATATATGCACTTCTTTCACTTAAGGAAGGTGAGGTTGTACCGGATTTTTCAGGAATATTATATTCGGTAATATTTCTTGCTGTGATAACTGTTCCTATATATCTGTTTGACAGACGCTTTGGCGTGAACTTTTTATTTGTGATGTGGCCATCACCGGATTCACCGCTTGAATGGATGGCTGGATATCTGGGCAATCCGGGATATCTGGCTGGATATGCGTTGCTTGTGCTTTTTGTTATATGTGTGATGAATTTTCTGTATTATCTTGTTCACAGCATTTGGGCGGGATGTAGAAATAATAGGAGTAACAGGATATGAAATTGACGGACAATATTACTACAATTAAAGGAATAGGGGATAAGACCGCGGCTGCGTTTGCACGTCTTGGAATACACACCGTAAATGATTTGCTAAACACATATCCAAGAAATTATTTAAGCTATGGAGAGCCTGTAGATATAGATAAGACAGAGCTCGGTGAGAGATGTGCAGTTATGGCGGTTATATCATCATACGTTGATGTAAGGCAGCTTAGAAGCATAAAGCTTACATCTGTAACTGCGAAGGATTCGACAGGAAATATAAGGCTTGTATGGTTTAACAGCCCATTCTTAAGAAAGGTATTCAGAAAGGGCGATACATATATCTTTGTTGGAACAATCAAGATTAAAAACGGTATGAGAACCATGGAGATGCCTGAATATTATAAAAGACAGGTATATGAGGGAATGAAGCAGGAGATGCAACCTGTATATCCATTGACTCATGGGCTTTCTAACAAGACATTTCAGAAGGCTATAAAGGAGGTCAGGGAGCTCATATGCAGGATGGAGGATTACATACCTTGGGAGGTTCTTAACGAGACGAAGCTTATGGCTTTGCCTGAGGCGTACGATAATATTCATTTTCCTATGAATGAGACAGTATTAAGAAACGCAATAAAAAGGCTCGCGTTTGATGAATTTTATAAGTTTTTGTATGATATGTCAGTGCTTAAGAGTGAGAATATAAGTGCTTTAAATACACATGTTGTTGTTCAGGGAAAGGCTGTATGCGAATTTGTGAACAGGCTTCCGTATAAGCTTACAAAGGGACAGCAGAGTGCGATAGAGGATATACTTGCCGACATGGGAAGCGACCATGTCATGAATCGTCTGATTCAGGGAGATGTTGGCTCTGGCAAGACGGTTGTTGCAGCTTCGGCTATGTATGCCTGTGCGAAGCAGGGGTATCAGTGTGCTCTTATGGTTCCGACTGAGGTGCTTGCCAAGCAGCATTTTGCTGAGCTATCAGGAATGTATAGTGAGTTTGGTATAAAAACAGAATGTCTTGTAGGCTCTACGCCTCTTAAGGATAAGAGAAGAATATATGATGGTCTTAAATCGGGAGATATAGATGTGATAATCGGAACACACGCCCTTATCGAGGACAAGGTTATCTTTGACAGACTTGGACTTGTAGTTACCGATGAGCAGCACAGATTCGGTGTCAATCAGAGAAAGAGCCTTTCCGAAAAGGGTAACTTCCCTCATGTACTTGTGATGAGCGCAACACCGATACCTAGAACCCTTGCAATAATCATGTATGCCGACCTTGATATATCAGCCATAACGGAGCTTCCTAAGGGAAGAAAGCCAATCAAAAACTGTGTGGTTGGAACAAATTACCGCAATACAGCATATAAGTTTATAGCCGGACAGGTAGCAGAAAAAAGTCAGGTATATGTAATATGCCCTATGGTATGTGAGAGTGACACCTTGGACGTTACTAATGTTACACAGTATGCGGAAACTCTTAAGAGTAATCTGCCTGATGATGTAAGGGTTTCCATACTTCACGGACAGATGAAGGCGGACGAGAAAAACAGTATAATGGAGGAATTTATACAGGGCAATATAGACGTGTTAGTTTCTACAACTGTAATTGAGGTTGGAATTAATAATCCAAATGCAACAGTGATGATGGTTGAGAACGCTGAGCGTTTCGGGCTTGCACAGCTTCATCAGCTAAGAGGCCGTGTCGGAAGAGGAAAGAAGCAGTCTTACTGTATATTTATTAATGGTAAGGAGTCCGAGGAATCTATGGAGAGACTCAGGGTTTTAGAGAATTCCAACGATGGATTTTTTATTGCGAGTGAGGACTTGAAACTCAGAGGTCCGGGAGATTTCTTCGGTATAAGGCAGAGCGGAGATGTTATATTTAATCTTGCCGATATATACAATCATGCCGATATGCTTAAGCTCGCACAGGATATGCAGAGAAAATATAATTTTAAACCGGTAAATCAGGATGATATAGGACTTATACATTCGATAGATACGGTTCTGTAAAATTTTTATGTTGTATTATTTATACATGTGTGTTATTATGACTGCTGTCAAATCATAATAGCTGGTGCCCTTCGGTGATATTATCTCACTAGAAAGGGTTAAAAGGGAAACAGGTGTAAATCCTGTACGATCTCGTCACTGTAAGCCGGGAGCGGATATCTGATTATGCCACTGATGTATATGCATTGGGAAGGTTGATATCCGTGTTGATTGGTAAGCCAGGAAACCTGCCAGTTATTGGTACAGGATTTTATCCAGACCACGAGTAATTGGT
>CAVELH010000088.1:0-937 GCA_963616385.1 bacterium
TTGCCACACTATTCAGCTCCTTCTATATTATCATCAATTATGGAAAAATCAATCGTTTTCTTAATTTTATCACATTTTAATACTTTAATTCTAACCTTATCTCCGAGCTGATACTTCTTACCTGAGTTTTCACCTATCATAGCATACATATCCTCGTTAAAGTAATAACAATCATCATACATGTAAGCAACTGATACAGCACCCTCAACTGTATTATCAAGCTCAACAAATATATAGTTGGAGGTAACACCTGATACCACGCCCGAGAACTCCTCACCGATATGCTCAGACATATACTCAATCTCTTTTAGCTTTATTACCTCTCGCTCTGCTTCATCTGCACGCCTCTCCTTAAGTGAGTTATCATCAGCAACGCCTGGAAGAATCTTCTTGTAATGGCTCTGTCTCTTGTCATCTAACACTCCGTGAAGGTTCTCCTTTATGATACGGTGTATCTGCAAATCAGGATATCTTCTTATAGGTGATGTGAAGTGACAGTAATATTTGCAGGATAATCCAAAATGTCCTGAACATACAGGTGAATACCTCGCCTGCTTCATAGACCTTAACATCATCTTGCTTATAAGTGCCTCATACGGCTTACCCTCTATACGCTCTAAAATAGTCTGCAGCTCCTTTGGATGTGTCTCCTCCTGTGACGGCCTTAAGAATAAGCCAAAATTATTGATAAATACCGTAAGAGTTTTAATCTTTTCCTGATCAGGACTCTCATGTATTCTATATTCAAATGGTATTTCCTGCCAGAAATAATCCTCTGCCACAGTTTCATTTGCAATTAACATGAAATCCTCAATTATCTTGGTTGCAGGATTCCTGTCATATGGCTTTATCTCTATAGGCTTATGATTCTCGTCAGCTATAATCTTAGTCTCAGGGACATCAAAATCTATAGAGCCACGCTTATGTCTGTTAGCTC
>CAVELH010000088.1:947-10064 GCA_963616385.1 bacterium
CGCAACATTAGTATATGTCATACGCTCATTGACGTTAATTACACCTTCACAGATATAATGATCAAGCAGCTTACCCTTCTTGTCAATCTTCATAACACAGCTAAGTGTAAGTCTGTCAACACCTGCGTTAAGAGAACAGATTCCATTAGATAACTTATGTGGGAGCATAGGAATTACACTGTCAATAAGATAACAGCTTGTTCCTCTCTTCAAAGCTTCCTTGTCAAGCGGTGATTTCTCTGTAACATAATTACTTACATCCGCAATATGAACGCCAAGCGTATATACATCGTCCTCATATGTCAATGTTACCGCATCATCTAAATCCTTTGCATCCTCACCATCTATAGTAACTGTAAGCCAATCTCTGAAATCCTTTCTTCCTGAAATTGCATCGGGTTCAACTGTATCAGGTATATCATTAAGTGATTCCATAACCTTATCAGGAAATTCAACCGGAATATCATATGCCCTTACAACAGATAAAAGGTCTGTTGCAGGATCATTTACATGACCTAATATCTCTACTATCTTGCCCTCAGGCGACTTACCCTTCTCGCCATAATTAGTTATGTGACACACAACCTTATGACCTGTCATAGCACCCATTGTGTCCTTCTTGTTTATAAATATATCATCTGCCACCTTCTGATTGTCAGGTATAACGAAACCAAAGCCCTCCTGCCTCTCAAATGTGCCGACAACAACTGTCATTCCTCTCTCTAATACACGGACAATCTGTGCCTCTCTTCTCTTACCAGCCAAAGCTTCCTTCTCAGGCTTAATTACAACCCTGTCATTATGAAAGGCATCCATACAATACTTGGCAGGGACGAAGAAATCATCCTTCTCACCCTCTACCCTTACAAAGCCAAAGCCCTTCTTGTTGCCTATAAATGTTCCGACAAGAAGATTATCATCTAATTTCTTGTATTTACCCTTAGGTGTGAGCGTTATCTTGCCCTCAGACACAAGCTCAGATAACGCATCATCAACCCTCTTCTTATCTGCATCTGAGACCTGAAGTAAAAATCTGATATCCTTAAGTCTCATAGGCTTATACATATCATCGCATATAAAATCATACAGTTTTTGCTTAATAATATCTCTTTTTTCTCCCATAACTGTCACCTCGTCAAATAATATTATTCCCCCATACAACCTGTCTCATAATACTTATTATAACATGTCACCTAACGGCTCCATGTGGTTATTCATATTATATCATAATCAGAGATTATTTGACAGAAAAAATGATGCTTTGAATATCAAAGCATCATAATAATCTTCTATATGAATTTTGAGGAAAGGAGCAATGCTATTATCATGTAAAGCACTCCAAGAACCGCTGTAATCTTACGCAATATTGATTCCTTGGACTTACCCTTATTCTTGCTCCAATAGGTATCAGAACCACCACTTAATGTGCTTGTAAGTCCTGATTCCTTACCTTCCTGCATCATTATTATAATTGCCAAAATAACTGATATAACTATTAAACCTATAATTAAAGCTGTCTTCACGGAAACCCTCCTAAATATAACAATAAAATCAAAACAACTTTGCTTATAATATCACAATAATTAAATATTGGCAATAGTTTTTTAAAATATCGCAACTTTCGCAAGCTCCTCCTCTATGCGAAGAAGCTGATTATATTTAGATGTTCTGTCTGACCTGCATGGTGCTCCTGTTTTAATCTGTCCGGCATTAACCGCAACAGCCAAATCTGCTATAAATGAATCCTCAGTCTCACCTGACCTATGTGAAATTATAGTCTTATATCCGGCACGCTTTGCCATCTCTATCGCCTCAAGCGCCTCAGTTAAGGTACCTATCTGATTATACTTTATGAGTATAGCATTTGCGATTCCATCATTTATGCCCTGATGAAGCCTTGTTGTATTTGTAACAAATAAATCATCACCGACAAGCTGTATTTTATCGCCAAGTCTAAACGTCAGCACCTTCCATCCCTTCATATCATTTTCGTCTAAGCCGTCCTCTATAGAATAGATAGGATATTTCTCAGTAAGCTCCTCGTAGTACTGAACCATCTCCTCAGAGTTACGATATACATCTCTTCCGGACATCTTGCTCTCACCAGGGAAATAATATAATCCTGTGTTTTCATCATAAAGCTCACTTGCAGCGGCATCAATAGCAATTTTCACATCATCAAACGGAATATAACCCGCCTGCTTTATTGCCTCAACCAGATAATCCAATACCTCAAATGAGCTTGCAAGGTTAGGTGCAAAGCCTCCCTCATCACCTACGCCTGTAGAAAGACCATTCTCAGCTAAGATTTTTTTCAAGGTGTGATATATCTCAGCACTCATCTCCATACAATTTTTAAACGAATCTGCTCCTACAGGTGCAATCATAAACTCCTGTAAATCAACTGTATTGTCAGCATGACATCCACCATTTAATATATTCATCATAGGAAGTGGAAGCTGCTTGGCATTTGTTCCTCCTATATATCTGTAAAGCGGAATTCTAAGTGAATTTGCAGCAGCTCTTGCAACAGCAAGCGAAACACCAAGTATTGCATTAGCACCATATCTTGATTTGTTCTCAGTTCCATCGGAATCCGTAAGGAACTTATCTATTGCAGCCTGATTATATACATTGCTTCCTATAAGCCGGTCTGCAATTCTTGTATTTACGTTTGTGACAGCTTTAAAAACACCTTTTCCCATATATCTTTTTTCTTCATCCCTAAGCTCGTGTGCCTCATACTCCCCTGTTGAAGCACCTGACGGAACAGATGCTCTCGCAGACGCTCCGCTGTCTGTGACAACCTCAACCTCAACAGTAGGATTTCCTCTTGAATCCAATATTTCTCTTGCAGATATATGTTTAATCTTATCTACACGCATAAAAAAGCCTCCTATCGGTATATCAACAAAACTGTGTTATATTTTACAGTCATTATTTACCGATGGAGGCTTAATTATACATTATTAATTGTAATATTATGGTTATTCTGTAACCTCAGGTGTTACATCAGATGTACAGTGCATACATTTTGTAGCCTTTACATCGATATCACCATAGCAGTACGGACACTTTCTTGTGAGCGGTGCTGCCGGCTCTTCCTTTTTCTTACCGAAATCGATAAGCTTATTCATACCCTTAACCAAAAGGAAGAGTATAAATGCCATAATTATGAAATTTATAACTGCGGATATAAAGTCGCCATATGTGAACACTGCACCATTGACAGTAAACTGTCCGCCTATCTTAATCTGTCCATCCTCACCAGTGCTTCCGGTTATGGCAGCAATAAGAGGTGTGATAAAGCTGTTTGTAAGTGCAGTCACTATATTCTGGAATGCAGCACCGATAATAACACCGACTGCAAGATCCATAACATTTCCTTTTAAAGCAAATTCTTTAAACTCTTTTATAAATTTGTTCATAACGATTAACCTCGTCTTATCTTATAATAAGTGATTTACCTGTCATTTCTTCCGGCTGCTCAAGCTCCATAATCTCAAGGAGTGTAGGTGCTATATCTGCCAGACATCCACCCTTTCTAAGTGCCTTGCATGGTGCATAATTATATAAGATAAATGGAACCGGATTAGTTGTATGGGCTGTATGTGGCTCGCCTGTCTCATAGTTAATCATCTGCTCTGCATTACCGTGGTCTGCGCATATGAACAATACACCGTCAACAGACTTAACAGCCTCTACAGCAGCACCAACGCAGGCATCTACTGTCTCAACAGCCTTAACAGCAGCAGGTATAACTCCTGTATGACCAACCATATCAGGGTTTGCAAAGTTGATTATAATAACATCATACTTGTCTGATGTTATGGCACTGTTTAACTTCTCGCTAACCTCTGGTGCACTCATTTCCGGCTTTAAGTCATATGTTGCAACAGCAGGTGACTTAACAAGGATTCTGTCCTCATCCTTATTAGGCTCCTCAACACCGCCATTGAAGAAGAATGTAACGTGTGCATACTTCTCTGTCTCTGCAAGACGAAGCTGTGTCTTACCCTTATTAGCAAGGTACTCACCGAGAGTATTGGTAATCTCTTCATTCTTAAATGCTACAAGCTTATTAGGAATTGTCTCATCATAATCCTTGAAGCATACATATACGAGTGGCATACGACCATTTAGTCTCTCAAATCCATCAAAATCATCACAGCAGAATGCTCTTGTAATCTCTCTTGCTCTGTCAGGTCTGAAGTTAAAGAATATAACTGAATCGTTAGGCTTAACAACTGACAATGGCCTACCATTCTCAGTAACTACTGTAGGAAGCACGAACTCATCAAATACCTCTTTGTCATATGACTCCTGCATAGCAGCAACAGGATCTTCTGTCATAACACCCTCACCTGTTACAAGTGACTTGTATGCAAGCTCAACTCTATCCCATCTGTTATCTCTGTCCATAGCATAGTAACGTCCTGACATAGATGCAACCTTACCTACACCTATCTCGTCCATCTTAGCTATAAGCTCCTCAAGGAAGCCCTTTCCTGAAGCTGGAGCTGTATCTCTTCCATCAAAGAATGGATGAACGTATACATTTGATAATCCCTGTC
Organism: bacterium; assembly: GCA_963616385.1. Lineage (GTDB taxonomy): Bacteria > Bacillota > Clostridia > Lachnospirales > Lachnospiraceae > Coprococcus_C. Next base: position 5,522 of record CAVELH010000088.1, read on the forward strand.
TCTTGCAGAGCTCAAGAATTGCATAGAGATGTGTATTGTGGCTGTGTACACCACCATTTGATAAAAGTCCCCAGAGATGTAAATCTGAGTTGTTCTTCTTGCAGTTATCTATAGCAGCGAGCATCTCAGGATTCTCGAAGAAATCTCCATCCTTAATAGACTTGGTTATTCTTGTAAGCTCCTGATATATAACACGTCCTGCACCTATATTCATATGTCCAACCTCTGAGTTACCCATCTGTCCCTCAGGAAGTCCAACCTCAAGACCTGAAGCATAACCCTTCTCAAATGGACATTCAGCCATAAGCTTATCCATTACAGGAGTATTTGCCATAGCTATTGCATTGCCCTCTGTCTTGTCACTTAAGCCGTAACCGTCAAGTACCATTAAAACTACTGGTTTTTTACTCATATTTATTCTCCTTTATGTTAAATTATTAAATTCATTTCCAATATTTGATTATATACATTAAATGTTATTTTTTCAAGCTATTTATAGTATTCTCCAAGGCTTATTCCATTTATACCAAGTGCTATTTCATGGTCAAGTCCGATAAACTTATCGCCGTTATTCCAGAGAACCGGCTTTACAAAGTTATATTTTTCCTCGTCCCATGTCGTAAAATCATCCAAAACCATTCCACCGGTATCGCCAGAATTGGCATTGAAGCACCAAAATGTATGATTCAGATGGTATTTGCTTATAAGCTCACGCATATATGTCATCCATGTGAGATTAGGCTCTGACATAAATCCGCCCCACTCTCCTATGAGAAGCGGTGCAGTATTATTCTCGTATATATAAAACCAGTTATCGTGCCAGCAATCCTCCATAAGCGAGTCATAGTCATAGCTTCCAGAAAACCATGGTTGCTCATATACTGTAGGACCATAATCATGTGGTGAATACACAAGCTTGTCCTGATACTCGCCAAGGTCAATTGGATAATCTGCAACTCCTCTTAAATTTCCACCCCACCAGTTAAAATAATAATCATCCTCATTTGTCGAAGAAAAATCACCATTTGATTTTATATCTACAGGATATATCTCTGTTCCCTCTACCATTACAAGTGCATCAGGATTATTGGATAACACAGTCATTGCAGCCTCGGTAGCCACATATCGCCAGTTGTTATCATCCTCCGAATCATCCCATTTGGCAGCTCCACTTCCCTCATAAGGCTTTCCGTGTGGTTCATTTTTAAGGTCATACGCAATAATTGTATCATCATTCTTATATCTGTCTGACATCCATGCCAGGGCAGAAAGATAATCATCACAGGAAATACGGTCAGTGTACCACAGATTGACAGTATGACCGCTCGCATTAGTCTCTGCACTGTGAATGTCAATTATAAGCTTCAACCCATTTGCGCGACACTGTCCTACAACATATTCAAATATTTGCAGACTGTCCATTCCCACAAGGTAATCATTGGTTGCCTGATTAAAGTTTGCATCAGGATATTCACCTCTTGACCACTGTAATATTAACTCAGCTGAAAATGGAACTCGGATAACATTAAACCCATGGTTAGCTATCTCCTGTATCGACTGATTCAAGTCACCAGCCCATAAGCCATCAAATGTATTTGTTCCCGTGTTATATCCAAACCAGTTAATACCTGTGAGCCAGACCTCATTTCCGTCTGCATCCAGAATTTTGTTTCCATCCGTGTGAAGCCAGTCATCCGTTGTTGGCTCAGGTATATCCTTAGCACCATAATCAACTCCACGATTAACCGTAACGTCCGATGTAAGCTCTTCCGTATCAGATATATTGTCCGCACCTGATGTTAATTCTGTATCATTCACTATTTTTTCATCTGATATATCATTCTCCAAAACCGTTTCTTTCCCGCCTACATTAGTATTTGTCTTTTTCTTTTGTATAGCAATTCCACAAAGTAGCCCTGCCAAAAATGCAACAATTACAGTCTGGATTGCTATTATGATTAGTAATTTTTTATTCATAACCCTTCCTCTTATATAACTTCCCCTGTTGCTTTATTTATAACCGCATATTTAATATACACTTTATCACATTGAATATCCTCATACAATAAAATTTAACATTTAATTCTTATCACTATATTTCCCTGACTTTTTTCTCTCCCTTCCCATGCCAAGTTCCTCGGGAATTATATTATATTCAAGCACTACAACTCTTGATTTCTGAATACTGTCTATCATATTCTTATCCACCTTGAACATCTCGGCTAACTCTTCATTTGAAACAGGCTTTCTGAATTTTCTTCTTTTTAATTTTCCAAATCTTCTAAGATTATAATTCTTCCAGATTATAAGCAAGACAGCAACAATAAGTGCCACAATAAGCAAAATATAGAAATATCTGCCAATCTCAATTACCATACTTCTGTTATATATTGCAAACTCTGGCAGAAACCATCCAAATCTTATCGCAAATGCCCCATATATCAGATATCCTACATACGAAATAATAACCAGCCATGCGATAATAGTAATTATCCACTCTATGATTTTCTTCCACATACGCTGATTTCCATATATCAAATGCTCTTTTATATTATATTCCATTTACACTAACCCCCTGTCAGGACTTTCCCATTTTGCAGTCTTTTTTCTGCGATTAAATAACGATGGCAATGAGCATATAACAATTATTGCATTTATATACCAATACAAGAACGGATACCAGATTGCAACTACTCCGTTTCTAACAAGATTTTTATCATATTTATTGTCAAGCAGCATAGCAGCTGCAAACTGGATAAGACACACAACTGATAAAAACAGACTTTTCCATATATATGGAAGAGCCAGCCAGACGTCAAATCTAATCAGTCCTATAATCAGTATTATAAGCATTAAAAGCCAGCACAACGCCCAAACGATTGATATAATCTGCTCAACATATATCATCACAAGTCTTCTCATTTTCCAGTTTCCAAACACGTCATAGTGCCGTCTTATAATTTCCATACCACCATTAGCCCAGCGCTTTCTCTGCATAAACAATCCCTTTACGGACTCTGGCACAAGCATCATGCATAATGCATTTGGCTCATATCTCACATCCCAGAAATGCTTTTCAAGCTTCCATGTAACGCCGATATCCTCCGTTATCATATCCCTATCCCATAATTTACAGTCAAGCAGTGCCCGTTTTCTAAATGCCGCAACGACACCAGAAACTGTCATGAGCTTTCCCCATATTCTCTGCGTTCTTTTGATAAGACTTATTATGCTCGCATATTCACATAACTGCAATTTTGCCAAAAGCGAGCTTCTGTTTCTGACTCTCGGATTACCCGTAACAGCACCTACACGCTCTCCGTTATTCGGATTAGTAAAATGTGGAACAATATAATTTAGTGCATCAGGTGTCAGATATGCATCCGAGTCAACCCCCATAAGTATTTCACTGTTAGCAGCAATAAGTCCCAGATACAGTGCATTTGCCTTTCCGCTATTCTCCTTTAAGTCAATAAACCTGAGCCTGTCGTATCTCTCAACAAGCTCCTCTATAACTTCACTCGTATTGTCAGTACTTCCGTCGTTTATTGCGATTATCTCATAGTTTGGATATTGCAGCTTTGATAGCTCATAGATTGTTTTTTCGATTGTCTCTGCCTCGTTATAGCATGGGACAAGTATAGATACCATAGGCGTTTCATTTAATGTAAGAGGTTTTCTTTTTTCATTACATATGTAGAATATTATTCCACCAATAACCCATGTAACGGACATAATAGCAGGATACCAGAACACAAATTCTTCAATAAGCTTTAACATGGCACTCTCCATTATTATAAATATTTATGCCAGCTTCAATAATATACAGCGAGCACAACAAAAGGGATATCGCAAACTTACGACATCCCTTATAGTATATTTATTTAATTGGAAAATGTGACTACTTATAGTTTACAATTTTACCAAAGTCAGCCTTGAGTGATGCGCCACCAACAAGTCCACCATCGATATCAGGCTGAGCAAAAAGCTCTGCTGCATTACCAGCGTTTACAGAACCGCCGTACTGAATACGAACTGCATCTGCTGTAGCATCATCATATATCTCAGCTATGCACTCACGGATTCCCTTACATACTTCCTCTGCCTGCTCTGTTGTAGCTGTCTTACCTGTTCCGATAGCCCAGATTGGCTCATAAGCTATAACAAGGTTCTTAACATCATCTGCTGCTACACCAGCAAGGTCAGACTTAATCTGAAGTCTTATCCAATCCATAGTTACGCCCATCTCTCTCTGCTCAAGAGTCTCGCCACAGCAAAGGATAGGTGTAAGACCAGCCTCGATAGCCTTCTTAACCTTCTTGTTAAGTAAGCAGTCACACTCCTTGAAGTAATCTCTTCTCTCTGAGTGACCGATAATTACATACTTAACGCCTGCATCAAGTAACATTTCTGCTGAAATCTCACCTGTATATGCACCCTTCTCCTCGAAGTACATATTCTCAGCACCGACCTGTACATTTGAGCCCTTAACTGCCTCAACTACAGGTACGATATCTATAGCAGGTACACAGTATACTACATC
>CAVELH010000089.1:0-10008 GCA_963616385.1 bacterium
GATTATATCAGGATCCTCACGCAAAGATGAGCGCAGAGCAGTAGCAAATGAATCTACATCACGTCCTACCTCGCGCTGATGTATCATGGACTTCGCATGGTAATAAACATATTCAATCGGATCCTCAATAGTCATAACATGCTTAGCCTGTTTGTTGTTTACATAATCTATCATGGATGCCAGAGTTGTAGTCTTACCACTTCCTGTAGGACCAGTGATAAGAACAAGTCCACGAGGCTCATTAATTAATTTCCTAACTGGCTCTGGTATATCTAACTCCTGAAATGTAGGAATCTTATTACGCAATATTCTGTATGTTGCTGCAATATTGTTTCTCTGGTGATATATATTTGCACGAAGTCTTGTTCCATCCTTAAGCATTAATGCAAGATCTAAATCCTCACCATTTTTTACTTTTTCAATCTGCTCTTCTGAAAGTTCGCTGAAAATAAGCTCTGTAGACTCATCAGCAGTTGGAGCAGGTTTCATTATCTCCAGATTGCCAAATCTTCTAAGTGCAATCGCAGTACCTACAGTTATATGTACATCTGAAGCCTCCTCTTTTTTTGCATGTTCAATCAACTCATAAAAATTCATATAATTATATTCCTCCTTCTGCTATACAATACGGCTTGATAACCCCACACATTTATCTTATTTCCTCGCCAGGTTTCTTCTTCGCCTTCTTATCTTCATACATTCTGTCATCTGCCAATTTCAATAAATCAGCATAATCATATCCATTTTCACCATATGCCACACCAACAGCGACTATACACTCAATTCCATCATCCGCTGTATTAAGGCGTGCTAATTCTTCCTCCCAACGCTTTTTGATGTTGTCTGTTTCTTCCTTAGTTACGTTCTCCGCAACAATCAGGAATTCGTCACCACCCATTCTGAAAGCGTGGACACGGTTGCTTATTACCTTTCTAAAGCTGTTGGAAGCCTTAATAATAAGCTTATCACCAGCTTCATGTCCAAATTGGTCATTTATCTTCTTAAGGTTGTTGACATCAAAATTAAATATTGCAATAGAATTAAGGTCTGCAAAATTCTTTTCTGCCATCTGAAGATATTTTCCCTTATTATATAAGCCTGTCAAACCATCATGCTCGCTCTCATACACCAGTTTTTCACGCATTACACCATTCTCAATATAAAGATTAAGCACACTTTTAAGTGTAGATTCATTCATAGCCTCCCAATCCATGTTAGGCCATACACCAAGATAAAGTGCATATTTCTGACCTGAAATATCCCCACTCACCAACAGTCTGTACGCACTATCCTGTTTTCCACCATTCATAATCAGGACATCCTGTATATTCTTATCAAAGCTTCCAAGCAAGACATCATCATCATGATTATTATCAAATGCAGTTCTTACACTATCATTATAATCTATTCTATCGTTACTATAAGAGCTTCCCATTTTGTTATATGTGATAATATCAACTATATCACCACGCTGAATCATAAAATATGCCTTACTTGTCTTAAAATAATCAGCCAGCATAGGAAGCAGCTCATAATATGTTTCAGATAATTTTTCAAGAACTGCCGTCTGAAAATTAGACAATTTCTTAAAAAATGCCATGTACTTAGTGATATCGTGGTTTAATCCCATGTATTCCGTAATATCAGTTATCTGATGTATTTTATAAGCTTTTCCTTCCTTCTCAAAAATTGCGGAATTAAACTTATAATATTTTCTTGCACTTGTATCTATGTACTCCCATTCAATTGCATTACCATCTGCCTCAAGCATAGGACATTCATCATTCCACACAAATGTCTCCTCAGCATCCATGCCAACTATATCACTGCCATATTTTTTCGTAAAATATGTATCAGCATAAACTATTTCCGCAGAACCCTCTGCAACAATTACTAAACCGCCAACCTTATCTGTAACAAACTGTACAATCTCGTTACTAAAATCCATAATATCCCCCTCTCTATAATTACTCAAAGCTTAAGATGTCTGCAAAGCCTGTCATCTCAAATACTTCCATTACATCTCCTATTACATTTCTTACAATCATAGTTCCTCCAAGGCTATTCATCTTCTTCTGAGCTCCAAGTATTACCCTAAGTCCTGAACTGGCTACATAATCACATTCTGCCATATCCAAAATAAATTCCTTGATAGTATCATCTAAAAGCTCATCCAGTTTATTCTGCATAACGGGAGCTGAAATTGTATCTAATCTTCCTGATATGCTCACTGTCACCTTGTTACCATCTCTTTCATTTTTTATTTCCATTTTCTCCTCCTTATCTTGGCATTATATAAGCCAACTGCATTTTTATATTTTGTATTAAAAGCCTAGGTTGGATTTTCCTCTTTTAAGCCAGTTACCGAATACACAAACACTTCGTTTGACTTTCCTTTCAATGGAATGGCTCCAATATTCTCCACTAAAACCCTATCCTTAACACGCTCATACACTACATCACTTATGAGAACCTGCCCTTTTTTAGCATTTGCCTCTAATCTCGCAGCAGTATTAACTGTATCTCCAATAGCAGTGAAATCCATACGGAAATCACAGCCTATATTTCCAACAACAGCCGGTCCACAGTTGACACCAACTCCAAATCCAACGCTTCTTCCAAAACGTTCTAATAGTTTTCCCTCTAATTCAATTCCGCCCTGAACTATATCCCATGCTGCACATACAGCACGATACACATAATCATCTAAATCAAACGGCGAATTAAATACCGCCATTGTGGCATCTCCAACAAACTTATCCAAAGTGCCTTTATTTTTAAATATGCATTTAGTCGTGAGTTCCAGATAATTGTTCAAAATCTCTACAACCTGCTCTGGCTCTAAGATTTCAGACATTGTAGTAAAGCCTCTGATATCCACAAAGAGAACTGCGATATCGCGATTTTCACCACCCAGCGTAATATGAAATTCACCCTTTTTAGAAATTTCATCCACCACCTCAGGTGCTACATATTTTTTAAATGCCTTAATTACCTTTTTTTGTTTTACCCTCTCCAAAAGATATCCGATTCCCAGACAATAAACATATGAAATGATAAGCATTATTGGAACATATATTAAGCTTATCGTTGTTCCTTTATTGTTTAAAATCGTACATGCAGCAAGCTCCGCAACAATTCCAAAAACAAGCAGAATACTTGACATCCATAATTTTACTCTCTTAAATAAGAAATGAAATACCGCACATATAAATCCAAATATAATTCCAAACATATATGGATTTCCATTTACAGAAAAACGATTATCCATAAATGCCTGCAATATATTTGCATGAATCTCAACTCCAAACATCTGGCTATTGCCACCATTAGGTACATTGAAATTATCCTGCATTCCTGACGCATATGCTCCCACCAGCACTATACTATCCTTAAATACTCTATTGTCAATTTTTCCATCCAGCACATCGATAAGTGAAATACATTCATAATCGCCTGGTTTTCCTGAATAATTAATTAGTGTACGCCCTGTCTTGTCAGAGTGTATATTGTTAGGCGTTATATTACTCATCTCGCAATACATATCATACATAACCTTAGAAAACATATCGAGATGCTGTCCATTATAATTTTCTTCCATAATTATTCGTCTTACTGTGCTGTCTGAATCCTGTGCAACATTCGTATACCCACATACGACAGATTTATTAAGCTCCTCATATGGGTATACAATAGCTTCAATAGGATATTTTTTTATTCCATCTGCATTATTCTCAGCCTTCTCCTCATATATAAGCTGAGATGCAACTACTATATTGCCACCATCTTTAGCTGCTTCCGCAAATGCTTTATCACCGGATTCATCAACATTACCCGAAAAAATAATATCAAAGCCTATAACGGATGGTCTTGTAGTCTCATCAGAGTTCAATATCTCAAGTAAATCAGCATAATATTGTCTGGACCACGTTCCGATAGGTCCTAATTCCTCCAATGTTCGTTCGTCTATACCTATTATTTTAATTTTCGACGAAATACCTCTTGGTTTCTGGTATAGAGCATCCTTTACAATATAATCAAGAGGCGACATTATATTTGTGATTGTCATAAGAAACACAATTATCCAGACAACCAATGCCTCCATTATATCCCTAACATTTCTCTTCATAAACCCCCCAAAAAAAATACAATTCTGATTATTTCCAATTAATAACAGTGTCTTTTACAATCGGATTAGAAAAATCGTAATCCCACTTACCATTTAATGCAGGCTTAAGCGATGGTGCACTAGCACAATTTCCCGACTTTATAGTTTGTGTTCCAAACACTGCGCCATTATACATAAATGTAACTGTATATTCAGCATTTTCATTATCCTCATTTTCATCATCTATAGTTTCAGTGGTCTTATATTCTCCTATTATACCTTCAAATTTTTCTCTGATAAACTCAGGCAGTTTAGAATAGTCGATTGGTGAAACCTCTGTAAGGTAATCTGTGTTTTTACCATCCTGATAAATAATAACCTCATACCCCTTATCAATCATTACCTCATCATCACTTACTGTCTCATCCGCATAAACAAGTCTGGTTGATACTTCTCCCTCTAACACACTGACTTTTGTATAACAAACTCCATCCTCATCATAAGTGACTTCTACACGAAAGATAGTTCCACGCACAGCCATCGTTGAATTAGGTGTATTTACCTCATATGACGATTCGCTACTTAGTTTATTCTGAATCTCATTAGTTATTGCACCACTCTTCAATTCTATAGCAGTTTTGCTATCAGCACTTGTACCTGTAGCCACAACGGAAAACTCTGTGTTTTCTTCGACATACACATATTTATCCTCGTCAAGCTTAAGTGTCATGCTTCCATTTTCAACTCTTATAGTGTCTCCGGATTTCAAAAGCATATTGGCATATGGCTCTAAATCGCTAATTCCATCTCTTTGAACATATACAGTCCCCTGAACATCATAAATCTTGATAACTCTATATGTATCTTTTTTGTTCAACAGAACAATAACCGTTATAATTACAGCTACAATAACAACAGCTATGGCTGCTATGGCAATAATCCATATATTATTCTTTTTTTTCTTGTTCTCATTCTCCATAAATTCTCTCCTGATATACATATATGAATTATCTACTGTTCGTCAAACATATATGAACCCTCTGTATCAACATAAAATGTGATGTTACCACTATAAGCTGTCTCATCTCCACTTACCTTCCATGTTCCATCACCAAGTTTATATGCATTACTAGGCATCAATCTTACCGCTTTACCTTTAGGAACAATTCCTCGTCTCATCCATCCGGCAGCAACCTTTATATTAATTACTCTGCTATTTCCTGCCTTGTCAACAGCCTTAATCTCATAACTGCGCAACCCATTATCTGAGCTAAGACTGACAGTACGGGATTCACCATCTCCCTGCTCAAGCACACCATTAACATAAATCTGGCTGAGATTTTTATCATATACTGAAGCTTCAATAATATCGCCATAATACGTCTGATTATCCTGAACGCTCACAACTGGAAATGTTGTATCAATCACATAATCCTCAAGCTTAACAGCCTTTGTCTTTAATCCATCCGATCCCCTCATAAGATAAATAGAGACAATATCCGACTGTTCACCTATTATAATACTATCACGATATGCACCATTCTCATTTTCCGAAATCTTATAACCATCTGGGGCTGTCAGCGTTATATCTGAGACATAGTAACCATTCTGTCCTTTAGTTCCTGACATATGGTACGCCGGACTAGGGGCTTCGATATAGTCAGGTGTTTTTACCCTTTCCAATACTGATACTGCGGAAGCTTCACCCGCATACTTCTCATCAGTCTCTTTATATCTGAAATACCATGTTCCAGCAGTAAAATCCATTGTACCATCCGTGCATGTAGTCCAATCTGACGAATCAGGACTATTCGCATATTCAATATCGCTTGTAAGACCTGATACTGATTCAACACCTCCAACTAATCCGGCAGGTGCATTCTGGGTAATGCGCTTTGATGCCTTAGGAATTGTTATAGTAATATTTTTATTTGTTACATTCTCAACCTTATAACTTACAGAAATAGTTTTAGCGTCAATTCTGTCTGTCTTTACTGTGCCACTTCCATCTGTAGTTACCGCATAATCCTTAGGATAATAGTATCCATCTGCAACAATATATGTTGCCGTTACCTCCTGTCCCGGCATATATTTATTGGTCTGTAAAATATCCGAGCTTTTAGATAAATCAATTGTATCAGCAGCCTCTATATTAGTTGTTATTGTATTTCCAACAAGGTCTCTTAGCGTCCCCTGACCTGCCTCTGTTATCAGATAATCCTGTCCGTCATATTGAACCTTTACTTTAGAACCATCTGCCATATTAAGCTGTGTAGAATCTGATACCTTCAATGTCGGTGAAGCATCCGAATAATCTCCTGACAGATTCAGTGTGTTCGTAACATTAATTGTTCCAGAACCGGTAAGAGTTACTACACCCGCAAATGTGCCTACTGTAGTGTTTCCGGCAGCATCTACAAGAAGCGTACTTATCGACTCAATTTTATCTACATTTCCACCACTTAGTATAAGCTTAGGTGCGTAATTATCATCTGATTTTTCTACATAAGAAGTAAAGCTGGAAATCGTTCCGCCATTCATATTTACGGTAGGCTGATTATCAACACCTGAATAATTAATAGTTATACTTCCTATAGTACCAGTATTGGTAACATTTCCGTTCAAATTCTCTATTGTTGCAATGTTACCCTCATTTATTATATTATCCATAGAGGAATATGTATTGACCGTATCGACTGATGCCCCTACATAGTTATGTAACTCACTTGCATTAATCCCCACTCGTGTAATCTCGCCATAATTCTCAACACTTCCACCTGAACCAAAAATAGTGCCTGTAACTTTTACCCCACTATTAACAGTAACCTTGGTTCCGGCATAGTTATATGAATCATCAGTATCACTATCAATCGTTGTATCTTCACTTAAATAATAATTCTCTGCAACAGCTCTTATAGCATCAATACCAAATAACTGCACAATCATAATAGTAACTAATACAATTGCATTTAAACCCCTGATACGCTGTTTCATATTCCACCTCCTCATTTCAAATACAAAACCATATTTATACAATTTTAGCAAAATATCATATATATGTCAAACAAATATGACGTTAAATACATATCAAAATGCCTGTTTTGTATAAACCTCATTTTTATGAATTTAACGTCATATTTTTTCAATTTTATATATAATTTTTGTACATTAATCCTTTAATTTTATTTTACTTATTTATTTCATATTCATAAACCTTAAAGCTTGAATTATAAGTATTGGTATATCCGTCCAATGCATCATATATACTTACACCTAGTCCATATTTCTCACCGTAAATAGCTTCATCAATATAGCCGCCAACTGCTGCCGTATAGTCATAAATCTTCACAGAAACGTCAAATGCCGAGTCAGCATTTATCATTTCCTTAAGCTTCTCCATAGCTGTATTTTCATCATCAATGCTCTTATCATATAAATCACAGTCAATAATATATCCTGTGGTACCTGCATATAACATTAATTCAGAGTTCCCGTAACGGTCAATATAATCTCCACTGATAACCACTCTCAAATCATGGTCTGTCTTATTTTCTAAATAAAAGTAAGGATATGCTGAATAATAATTCTTTTCAGGCTCGTCATATATAAGTGCTCCAACAAAGGTCATTTTTATCTGGTCATTATCAAGCATAACCTGCTCTCTGTCATCATAATTTGTTTTCTTGTAGTTGACAGCCTTATCTTCACCATAGAAATACTTATCACTTGTATCATTGTATACGATATTCATCATGCCATCATTATCCAGAGTTCTTATGACAATGCTCACTTTAGCCCAGGTGACAGGCTCACGCCCGGCATCGTAATCATCCTGTGAATGAATATGATTGTTAGTGATATACCTGCATGTCTGGTTTGGCTGCATCATTATAGTATCTGCCCCTAATGTATAATATGAATCGGGTTCAGATTCATTATTAAATGTATTAAATCTAAGGTCATAATATACATCATAATCCTTATGGTTTACTACAGTATATGCAACTACACTGTCATTTTTGCTCCACTGGTTAGCTTTTATGCCATAGGTAACTTCATCATCCTCATCAGGAACATATCCTATATCATATATTCTATCAGCAGTAATAGTCAGATATTCATTATCACACAAAACTATATTTATCTCGGTATAAGACTTTGAATCATCAGTGTTATGATTATGCAGTATAACTCCCACTGCACCTCCGGCTACCACCGCTGTAGCTGCAATTCCAGCTATTATCTTTGCCTTGACAGTTTTAAATAAGCCCCTTAAACCAGCCTTTCCCGCTACAGTCGCCACTGCTCCTGTTGACTGTGCGACCTCTGCAGCTGTACCAACTGTCTGTGCGGCTGTCTGCACTGCAGCTGTTCCAACCGCCTGCACTGCCGCTGTCTGTACCGCTGCTGCTCCAACTATCTTCGCCGCCGCAAAAATGCCAGTCAGAACATTTGGGATTGCCAGATTCTTAGTCTCTTCCATAAATATAGCGGTGAGAAGTGCAATTCCACCTGAAGAATAAAGCTTTATACCACTTGTATCCTCATACTCCTGCACACCAGCCTTTATTTTTCCACGGGCAGCAGACAGACGATATTCTACAGTTCCCTCTGGACATTCCATACATGCTGCAATTTCAGAAACACTCATTCCATCAAAATAATACATTATTATTGTCTGGTACTGAACAGCAGACAGCTCCTCCTGCATAATATCGAGAATAATCTTCCTCTTCTCAGCATGTATCACATAGCTCTCAGGGAGGAAATTATCGTTATCCTCCAGAAGCCCCTGCTCCATAGTCTCATCTATTTGAACAGGTACTCTCTTTCGCATGAAATTCTTACACTTATTAACAGCTATTGTATTAAGCCATGCTGTAATTCTCTCAGGATTCTCAAGCTGCTGTAAATGTGTCAGTGCAGTTATATATGTATCCTGCATAATGTCATATACATTCTGTTCATTCTTAAGGAAGCTCATACAGGTACAATACACCTGTCTGTATGTGTTCTGATATATTATCTCAAATGCCTGCGTATCTCCATTTATAACTCTGTCAACTAATTCTTTTATATTATCCATTAACTACTAAGCTCCATCCTATAATTAATCTAAATAACTTTTATATAAATCCTCAAAGCCTGCTACCCAGTCCGGTACACGCTCAGAATCCATAATAATACCTGTATATGCCTCATCTATATTACTGCTCGGCTCAATATATATTTCAACCTTCTTATAATCCTCCTCTGTGCCATCATCAGTAAAATTAATAATATGTGATGATGTTCCAGCCGGAAAATTCATAGCTATATTATTGTTAAAATAATCTATAAATTTATCTACGTCTGCCTGTGTTATATCTTTATTAACATCAAGCGAATCATCAGGCATTGTATAGTCACCACTGCTTAAATCACCCTCAAGCTTTATAAAGAAATATTTATCATCAGGTGCATCATATGCTGAATCCTTCATAATGGTATAAGATATAAACTTTCCATTTTTCTGGTCATACAGTGCCAATTTCATAAAATGTACGCTGTTTAATGCATCCACTGTCTTTACCTCTGCCTCCGGAAGCTGTTCCTCCGTTGCTGATACCTCTGTTGTTGATATCTCTCCATCTCCATCATTACCCGCATCTGTCTTTTTACCGCATGCACATAATCCTACTGCCATTGCTACTCCTAATGCTACAAACTTTAATTTTCTCTTCATGTTCTTATCTCCTTATTAAAAATTTTGATTTCAATATATAGACACACCAGGTAAGCTTTTCATTGGATTTTTTACAACTTTTTTGATATTTTTTTATTTTACAACAATATATAAATATGTTACAATATTTTTGGGTATTTTTATGTTTTTACATATGATGGGGGAATCTATAATA
>CAVELH010000090.1:0-9502 GCA_963616385.1 bacterium
GAATTTAGTACCGCTGCTCGGAGCAATTAAGTGGAAACGGTCCCGTAATATAACTATCATCAGCCTCACCCCCCTGCGTTTTATAAGCCGGAAATGTGCCGGTGATTATTTGATAAAGTCCTCCTCTACAGAAGAAATGGCAACTGCTCCATCTGCTACAGCAGTCACAATCTGTCTTAAGCTCTTGGTTCTTACATCTCCTGCCACATATATGCCCTTGACACTTGTTCTGCAATCCTCGCCTGCACAGATATAGCCTGCATCATCAAGCTTTACAAGATTCTTCACCAAGTCACTCTGTGGTTTCATGCCAACTGCTATAAAAATTCCAGATACACTAAGCTTTGACTTCTCATTTGTTCTGTTATCATGTAAAATAATCTCTTCTACACTATTTTCACCACAGATTTCATCCACCTCGTAAAATGGCATGAACTCTATGTTATCCTTCGCAAATACTCTTTCCTGCAATACCTTTGCTCCGCGCAGACCATCTCTTCTGTGTATAAGATAAACCTTATCACATATATTTGAGAGATATAACGCATCTCCAAGTGCAACATCTCCACCACCCACTACTGCAACTGTTTTTCCTTTGAAGAAAGCTCCATCACAGGTTGCACAATATGACACTCCGGCACCTGACAGGCTATCCTCACCAGAGACATTTAACTTCTTGTGGGTTGCCCCCGTAGCTATTACGACAGCCTTTGTATTAACTGTATTGCCATCCTCTAAGATTACCTGCTTATAATCGCCCTTATCCTCTATTGATGTAATGTTCCCTTCCATAAATGGCACGTCCAGCTTATCAGCATGCTCTCTGAACTTAACTGACAAATCATATCCGCTTATTCCGTAGTCACCCAGATAATTATCTATTCTGTCTGTCACTATTATCTGTCCGCCACTTATCATTTCCTTCTCAACTACCACCTCATCAAGTGTGGCTCTTTTGGCATATACCGCCGCAGAAAGTCCTGCCGGACCACTGCCAATTATCACAACGTCCTTCATATTCTCGCTCATTTTTACCTCCAAAACTCTTCTATAAGTCTACAGGTTGTCTCTATATCCGAATCTGTATGTGCCGCTGATATAAACATTGCCTCAAACTGTGATGGAGCAAGATTTATACCGTGCTCAAGCATATATCTAAAATATTCTGCATATTTTTCGGTATCTGAAGTGGTTGCTGTGTCCATGTCCACCACATCACTTTCCGTGAAAAATACACTCATAAGTGAACCTATCTGATTGACTGTAACCTTGCCCCCTGAAGCCCTTCGCACTGTATCTGCAAGCTTAGCTGTGTTTTGCTCTATCTTGGTGTAGATGTCTCTATTTGCCTGTAAAAGCTTCAGCGTTTCTATTCCCGCTGTCATAGCTATAGGATTACCGGACAGTGTACCTGCCTGATACACAGGCCCTACTGGTGCCACAAACTCCATTATTTCACGGCTTCCGCCATATGCACCAACCGGCATACCACCACCCACAATTTTACCAAGAGTAGTAATGTCCGGTGTTACACCAAAATATTCCTGAGCTCCACCAAGAGCCAGTCTGAACCCTGTTATTACCTCATCAAATATAAGCAATGCCCCATATGTCTTAGTTATATCTCTCACAAAATTGAGGAAGCCTTCCTTCGGTGGCACAACACCCATATTGGCTGCCACAGGCTCTATAACAACTGCCGCTATTTTATCCCTGTACTCTTCAAATAAGCGTTTGACAGAATCCTCGTTGTTATACTCGGCAATCAATGTGTATTTTGTATATCCCGCAGGAACTCCTGCACTGTCTGGAACTGCCTGTGTCAGAGCACCAGAACCAGCCTTTACAAGCAGTCCGTCTGAATGTCCATGATAACAGCCTCTAAACTTGATTATATATTCTCTTCCCGTGTAACCTCTGGCAAGACGGATTGCACTCATAACCGCCTCTGTTCCAGAGCTTACCATCCTTGTCATCTCCATAGATGGCATAATATCTGCTATAAGCTCGGCTATCTCCAATTCCTTTCTTGTAGGAGCACCAAATGTAAGTCCGTCATAGCACGCATTTGTCACAGCCTGTATAACCTTCTCATGTGCATGACCAAGTATTCCCGGTCCCCATGAGCATACATAATCTATATACTCATTGCCATCCTCATCATAAATATGCGAGCCGGATGCTCTCTTTATGAATATAGGATTTCTTCCAACAGAGCGGTATGCCCTGACAGGGGAGTTGACTCCTCCCGGAATGTGCTTTACAGATTCTTCAAATAATTTATCTGAGTTAGTGAATTTCATTTTATCTCCTTATGTTCCCTGCTTATCACCAATAAACATAGTGCTTTAGCAATTTTCATGCATATATTATATCCATATTTTTATTATGATACAATATTGTTTTTATCATCACTTTGTCTTGAATATCTATTGGTTTTGTAATATATTTATATTGTATAATTAAACAGAAACTAGGATGTGTTTTCGATTATTATGTGCCCTCTAGTATACAAAGGAGGGTGATGCCCTATGAACACAATTGAAGTACTTACTTTGTTGTTAGTAATCTTTGCGGCTCTATCTTATTTAGATAATCATAATAAAAAGAAATAGCATCCCACACGGCCTAAGTTGAGGATGCTATTCTTTATAAATTCCAACTGAGGGCAAATCGGAAGCATATCCGATTCACTTTCTGATTAGATTATACATGAGAGTGCTTGATTTTTCAAGTACTCTCTTTTTATATACAATATTGATTAAACCAAGCCAACCTCTTCTTAAATAATCAAGTTTTAAATATAATTATATATTATTTCTCCTCCAGCCATCTTGCCACATCAAGCGCATGATAAGTAATAATCATAGTTGCTCCTGCCCTCTTCATGGCAATCATATTCTCCATAACTATTCTCTTCTCATCTATCCAGCCATTTTGGGCTGCTGCCTTTACCATGGAATACTCACCACTTACATTGTATACTGCAAGTGGATAATTGCTCATTTCCCTTACCTTGCTGACAATATCAAGGTACGCAAGTGCAGGCTTAACCATTATGATATCTGCACCCTCTGTGATATCCGCCTCGCACTCTCTGATTGCCTCCCTGCCATTTGCAGGATCCATCTGATATGTTCTTCTGTCACCAAACGAAGGTGCAGAATGTGCTGCGTCACGGAAAGGAGAATAGTAGCCTGAGGCAAATTTGGCACTGTAACCCATGAGAATAGTATCTGTTAGACCAGCATCATCTAATGCCTTTCTCAAATACTCTATATGACCATCCATCATGTCAGATGGGGCAATCATATCTGCACCCGCATTTGCAAGCGTCACAGCCATCTTAGCAAGCAGAGGCAAGGTCTCATCATTTAATATCTTGCCATCATGCACAAGACCACAGTGTCCATGTGAGGTGTACTCACACAGGCAGACATCAGCAATGATGATTAGCTCAGGCGCAAGCTTCTTTATCTCCCGAACAGCCCTCTGGGTTATACCATTTTCATCGTATGCACCGCTTCCGCACTCGTCCTTATGGTCAGGAATTCCAAATATTAATATTGCCTTTATACCTGCGTCAAGAATACGGTCTAATTCTTCCTTAAATGTGTCTATCGTATACTGATATATACCTGGCATAGATGGCACAGGAATCTTCTCGTTGCTGCCCTCCTTTATAAATACAGGGTATACAAGGTCATCCTTTGTGACAACAGTCTCTCTGACGAGACTCCTGATATTATCATTTTCTCTAAGTCGTCTTAACCTTATCATTAGTCTGCCTCCCATTTCTCAATAAATGCTTCTATAAGATGTGCGCTGTCGCACTGCCTTGGCACAACGTCACAAGCTATACCATATTTCATCAATTCATCTGCGGTCACCTTTCCTATAGCGCCTATCAAAGGTCTTTGTTTTTCATCACTCTTAAAGGATTCCATAGCTCCTTCTTCAATCAGAGCACCCGCAAATGCCCTGACGCCCGACGCACTCGCAAATATAAGTGCATCCATGCTATAAATATCATCAAAATATTCAGTCCTTGAACCGGTCACGCTATATATAGGAACTATATTAACATCAATATTATTGTCAGCTAGTATCTCTACCATACGCTCGCTTCCCTCTTTTGCCCTCGCAACAAGAAGCTTCTCACCACTGTTCATAACCTTTGCAAGTCCTAAAGCCATACTCTCTGTGGTATACTCATCAGGGACAAAATCTGCATGAAAGCCCATATCCGAAAGAGCAGTCATAGTGCCACTTCCGACAACAGCAAACTTAATATGCGCAAATGCCCTGTAATCAATGCCATTTCTCTTTACTGCATCGAAGAACACCCTTATACCATTCTGACTTGTAAATCCAATCCAGCTATATTCTTTTAGATTATTAAGCTCTCTTTCAAGTATATCACCATTTTCAGGTACAACCTCCATATTGCATACCGAAAATAAGCTCGCTCCATTTTTTTCAAGGCTTGCTCTAAGCTTCTGTCTTAGCGGTCTCGTTCCCACTACTCCAAATTGCTTGCCCTGCAATATGCCAAGGTTCTCTGTCCTGAAATTATATGTAGCAGTCTCACCAATCACTATTATAGCAGGTGATTTCAAATGAGCCGCCTTAACCCTGTCACATATATCAAAAAGGCTTCCCGTTACCTTTTTCTCCCCCGGAAGTGTTCCATTTGATATAACAGTTACAGGTGTATTCTCATCTGTTCCCTCGGATAACAGCTTTTTCACTATATCAGGGAGCTTGCCTAACCCCATCAGTATCACACTTGTTCCATCAGTATGGTGTATGTGGCTTAACACATTTTCCCCCTCATCCTTGGTGTGTCCGGTAAATACATGAAAGCTTCTGGCAACCTCACGATGTGTAACCGGAATTCCCATTAGCTCAGGCACAGCTATAGCTGAGGTCACACCCGGAACCAACTGATAAGGTATGCCATTCTCCCGAAGTGCAAGCACCTCCTCGCCGCCACGCCCAAATACAAATGAATCGCCACCCTTTAGCCTGACAACCACATCATATTTCTTTCCCATAGAGGTGAGTATCTCATTTATCTCATCCTGTTTTCTGTAATGTGCTCCCGCCTTCTTGCCAACGTATATCTTCACACAGTCCGGCTTAACCAAGTCTAAAAGCTCACCTGTTCCAAGCCTGTCATATATAAGAACATCACAGCTTTTAATAAGCTCTATTCCCTTGTATGTAATAAGTCCCGGATTGCCCGGCCCTGCTCCAACCAAATAAACCATAATCTATTCCTATCTCTTTAATTTATATATCATCCACACAATTCATCTATCATCCACACAATTTATCTATCAACGAATCAACCTCAGCCTTATCTCCTGTGACCTTTTTCTTACATACCTTGCCATCTCTGGCGTTCATAAGCTCTATGTCGAGCTTATCATCGTGTAAGACCGCATAAACGCCTATAGGCTCATGACAGCCCGCATTAAGTCTTGTCAGTACGCTTCTTTCAACCTCAAGTATAAATGCCGTATCTGTATCAGATATTGCACAGGCAAGCTCTTTACTCCTGCCTGTATTTCTTGTCTCAACAGCTATTATTCCCTGTCCTGCGGCAGGAAGAATATCGTCCGTATCTAAATATTCATATATAAGCTCATCATCACTACATACATTTAGACGCTCTATTCCGGCAGCAGCAAGAATTATCGCATCGTATTCTCCACTCTTAAGCTTATCTATTCTGGTTCCAACATTGCCCCTCAGATTTTTACATATCGCATCAGGGTAGAGCATGCTTATCTGGCACTGTCTTCTTAAGCTGCTTGTTCCTACCACGAACTCACCAGTCTTATCAAGTCCGGACTTATATATAAGCACATCATTAACTCTGGCTCTCGGAAGAACTGCGGCTATATTAAGTCCCTTTCTGCAAGGATTTGGCATATCCTTTGCGCTGTGAACAGCCATGTCTATCGTTCCATCAGCTAAGGCATTTTCAATCTCCTCAACAAATACAGCCTTGCCGCCAAATGCACTCACCGGAACATCCTTTTGCTTATCACCCTTCGTAGTGAGAATCACCTTCTCAAATGTGTAGTCAGGGAATTTGCATTTTAATCTGTCAATAACCATATCCGTCTGGACGAGTGCAAGCGCACTTCCACGAGTTCCAAGCTTAATAATCTTTTCATTAATCTTCTTATCAAGAATATCCATAAATATCTCTTTTCTTTCCTTTTCGCTGGCTCCACGCTCTATAATTGAATCTCTGAGTAAGCCCATCTCATCGGCTATTCTTCCATAATCATCCCTTAAATCTGCCGCTATATCCTTCTTAATCTTAGCTGCAAGAAGCGGGCTGCTTCCACCTGTGGAGACCGATATTACAACCTCTCCCTGTTTGATTATAGCAGGAAAATAAAAGTCACAGTCCTTCTTCACATCAACAACATTGACAAGAATCCTTCTATCACGACATTCATTTGCAAAACGCTCATTTAACCCGCTGTCATCTGTCGCCATGATAACCACGTCTGCACCATCTATATCATCAATTACAGCTTCTCTCTCAATTATATGTAATCTGTCGCATTTATAATCATATATGTCCTGTGAAACGGAAGGTGCAATAAGTGTAACAAATGCACCAAAGCTAAGCATCTGCTCTGCCTTTCTTGCTGCCACCTTCCCTCCACCAACGATAAGACATTTCTTATCATCCATCTGTATCATAAACGGAAAAAAAGCCATTATATATCCTCCTTAACCGTATCTAGAACCTTCGCAAAAGTCTCATAATCAAGCTCATCCTTAAGCTTGTAGATAAGCCACATGGCACTTTTTTTGTCAAGCCTCTCAACCTCATCACCATATGCCTCTATATATCCTCTAAGAGCAAGCACTCTCTTCATCTCGTCAACTCTCTCAAGAATAACGGAGTCAATGCGTGCTGCCTCAGTCATTTTCTTATCATTATTATCCTTTGCCAAGCCCTTGATGTAATCAATATTTCTCACAATACATCCATCAAGCTTAGCGATATCCTCATCTATATCTCTAGGAACAGCCAGATCAAGGTACAACTGCCTTGTCGCTGATGTCCTTACCTTCTTAACATTTCCAGCCAGAAATGTATAGTGTGGGCTGTTTGTGACACTGACTATAACATCTGCCCACTCAACAAATTCATATCTCCTGTCATAATGAACCCACGAAACTCTGTCACTGTTAATTACACGGACAAGCTCCTCACGGTGCTTCCTGCTCGTGCCTATAACTCTTGCATCCTTACAGGCATCTAACACGTCCTTCATCACGATGCTTCCCATCTCACCAGCCGCACCGATAATTAAAATATGTGGTTCCTTAGCACCAGCACAAAAATCCATAATTGCAGATGTGGCAAGCGTTCCAACCGATACAGGAAGCCTTGTCATAAGGGATTTCTCTGCCATCTCCTTCGCAAGATGGAGTGCTCCCTGAAATATCATATTAAGCTCTGTATTTACCGCGCCATAGTCCTTCGCAGCAAGATATGCCTGCTTCACCTGTCTGATTATCTCGACCTCGCCAAGCACAGCAGAATCAAGACCACAAACCACCCTGTACAAATGCTTTATGCTCCTGTCCTCACCGTATCTCATGGAAATATCTCTGAAAAGCTCTATCGAAATACCTTTTATGTCGCATATCATACGCTCAACATCCTCGTATTTCGCATTGCCCGAATAATATATCTCACTTCTGTTGCAGGTCATAAGGAGAATTATAGCGTCTATGGCAGAACCGTCACCACAAGTACAATCCTTCGATTTAACTATATCGTAAAAGCCTCTTATCTCCTCATCATTAAATGCAAATATTTCTCTCTGCTTGGTTGTTGAATTTTTGTGACTAATACTTATACATTTCATATCATAACACCTGACACATAATTAATTTGCTAATTCTGATAGCTGATATCTAACACAATAAAAGAAGGCAGCATCTAAGACTGCCTTCTTCGTTAAAGGTTTTATGATATAACCAATTCTTCCTTAGTAACATTCTTATTCTCATCGATATTGAAAGCATTTAAAACAGGATGCTCAATATCCATCAGGGATAGAATCAGATAATTCACCTTAGAATCATATGCAAGTCTCTTATCCTCCTCTGATGGTCTTGACGGTGATTCAGGATGTGAGTGGAAGTTGCCTAAGAGCTCTAATCCATTGGCACGCATATCCTTTATAGCTTTAAGCTGCTCCTTCGGATCCATTGAGAAATGCTCATTGCTCGCATCAATGTTAGTGAGCAGATAAACCTTCTTAATGTGCTTGCCATCAGCTTCCTTCACACCACCTATCAGTCCGCAGGACTCATTTGGAAGACCTTCTTTACAATGCTCTAATATTTTATCATAATCTTCTCTAGACATAAATAACATATTTTTTTCCTACTTTCCGTCACATTCTACCTGTTCGTAGTCAATAAGCTTGGTAATTGTTGGGTGCTCACCACATATCGGACACTTGCCTGTTGCCTTAGGAAGTTTGATTGTGTGGAACTCCATAGTAAGTGCGTCATATGTTAGAAGTCTGCCTGTAAGCAAATCACCAACACCGATAAGGTACTTGATTGCCTCCATAGCCTGCAAGCTTCCGATTACACCGCCCATTGCACCTATAACACCAGCCTGCTTACAGGTAGGAACTGCATCCTTTGGAGGTGGATTCTTGAATACACATCTGTAGCATGGTCCTTCTCCCGGTACATAGGTCATAAGCTGTCCCTTGAATCTTATTATTCCGGCATGTGAAAATGGCTTCTTAGCCATAACGCAGGCATCGTTAATAAGGAACTTTGCAGGGAAATTATCTGTTCCGTCAATTATGAAATCATAGTCCTTTATAAGGTCCATAATGTTCTCAGATGTTACAAACTCTCTGTATGTATTGACTGTAACATCAGGGTTCATGGCGTTCATTGTCTCCTTTGCAGACTTAACCTTAGCCTTGCCCACATCAGCAGTACCATGTATAATCTGTCTCTGCAAATTAGATAAATCTACCTCGTCTGCATCGACTATTCCTATTGTTCCAACTCCTGCTGCTGCAAGATACATAGCTGCCGGAGCACCAAGTCCACCGGCTCCTATGATAAGAACCTTTCCATTTAAAAGCTTTTTCTGTCCCTTTACTCCGACCTCCTGCAATATGATGTGTCTGGAGTAACGTTCCATCTGTTCATTAGTAAATGCCACTAGAAACTACCTCCTCCCATGAAGTACAGAAATTCTACTACGTCATTCTCGTTAAGGCTTGTCTTGTCGAAGTCCTCGCTCTCAACGAAATCATCATTTACTGTTACTGTTACATAATCAGGATTTTCAACCTTCTCATCAACGATGAGCTTAGCAATAGTTGTACCCTCTTCAATGTCCTTTTTTACTCCTGCTACTGTTACTTTCATTTATTTATCCCTCCTATATAATTTTATTAACAATCTCTTCAAGCTCAGGTCT
>CAVELH010000091.1:0-9350 GCA_963616385.1 bacterium
GCTGAATGAGGCATGTTCTTCAGGATGTGGTTCATTTATCGAGACATTCGCCAAATCTCTTAACTACGATATAAAGGCCTTTGCTAAGATTGCATTGTTTGCCAAGAGCCCTATCGACCTCGGTTCAAGATGTACTGTATTCATGAATTCTAAGGTTAAGCAGGCCCAGAAGGAAGGTGCTACTGTTGAGGATATCTCAGCAGGTCTTGCATACTCAGTTATCAAGAATGCCCTCCTTAAGGTAATTAAGCTTACAGATCCTAAGTCACTCGGTAAGACCATCGTTGTACAGGGTGGTACATTCTATAACGATGCTGTACTTAGAAGCTTTGAGTTAATATCCGGCCGTGATGCTATACGTCCTGACATAGCAGGTATCATGGGTGCATTTGGTGCTGCCCTCATTGCAAGAGACCGCTATCAGGAGGGTATGGAGTCTCATATGCTTGGTAAGGAGGAGCTTGAGAACCTCACATACGAAACACGTATGGCAAGATGTAAGGGATGTACTAACAACTGCCTCTTAACAATCAACAGATTCTCAGGCGGCAGACAGTTTATATCAGGTAACCGTTGTGAGAAGGGACTTGGATTAAAGAAGAACCAGCACAATGTTCCTAACCTTTTTGAGTACAAGTTCAACAGATTATTTAACTACGAGCCACTTTCTGCTGAGGAGGCAAAGCGTGGTGTTATCGGTATACCAAGAGTTCTTAATATGTATGAGAACTACCCATTCTGGTACACCTTCCTCACTAAGCTTGGATATCGTGTAATTCTCTCTCCAAAATCATCAAGAGATATTTACACCTTAGGAATTGAATCCATCCCTAGTGAGTCTGAGTGTTATCCGGCAAAGATTTCCCATGGTCATGTTATGTGGCTTTTGAAGCAGGGAATAAAGACTATATTCTATCCTTGTATTCCTTACGAGCGAAACGAGACACCGGATGCCAACAACCACTACAACTGCCCTATCGTAACATCTTATGCCGAGAATATTAAGAATAATATGGAGGAGGTTTCTGCTCCGGATATAACTTATATAAGACCTTTCCTTGCACTTGACAACAAGGATGCATTAAAGGATCGTCTTCTTCGTGAATTTAGCAAATATACAGATGTTACCTTCGATGAGATATCTGCTGCTGTTGACGCAGCCTATGATGAGGCTGACGCAGTCAAGGCTGATATTGAGAAAAAGGGCGAAGAAGTAATCAAATACTTAAATGATAACGACAAGTTAGGTATCGTTCTTGCAGGACGTCCTTACCATCTTGATCCAGAGATAAATCACGGACTTCCCGAGCTTATCAATTCATTTGATATTGCTGTTTTAACAGAGGACTCCATTTCACATTTGGCACATGTTGAGCGCCCACTTATTGTCTCAGACCAGTGGATGTATCACTCACGTCTGTACAGAGCCGCAAACTATGTTAAGACAAGCAGGAATCTTGAGCTCATTCAGCTCAACTCATTTGGATGTGGTCTTGATGCAGTAACAACAGACTGTGTAAATGACATACTTACCAACTCTGGCAAGATATATACTGTTCTTAAGATTGATGAGGTAAGCAACCTTGGAGCTGCCCGTATAAGAATTCGTTCTCTTATAAGCGCAGTTAATGTAAGGCGTAAGCATAACTTTACTCCATGCCCTGTACCAAGTAACATCAACAGGGTTGAATTTACAACAGACATGAAGGACTACACTGTTTTAGTTCCACAGATGTCACCTATACATTTCAGTATATTAGAGCCTGCCATGCGCCACATGGGACTTAACTTCGTTATGCTCCCAGACGCTAACAAGGAGGTTGTTGATACAGGACTTAAGTATGTAAATAATGACGCATGCTACCCTTCACTGATAGTTGTCGGTCAGATGATGCATGCCATTAATTCAGGCAAATATGACGTTAATAAGCTCGCACTTATTATGACCCAGACAGGTGGCGGCTGTCGTGCTACCAACTATGTAGGTTTCATAAGAAGAGCACTTACCAAGGCTGGTTATCCTCAGATACCTGTTATCGCCCTCAGCGTACAGGGCTTTGAGCAGAACTCAGGCTTTAAGTTCAACCTAAAGACTATCAAATGTGCTATGCAGGCACTTGCCTTAGGTGATTTGTTCATGCGTGTTGTATACAGAACAAGACCTTATGAGAAGGTTCCCGGCTCTGTAAACAAGCTCCACAAAAAATGGGAGCATGCATGTATAAGATGTATGGAAAATGGAGGTCGAGGCTTTACTCACCTCGTAAATAGCATAGTAAAGGATTTCGATAACATCCCTCTTAACGAGGATGTCAAGAAGCCTAGAGTTGGTATTGTAGGAGAAATCCTTGTCAAGTTCCTTCCTTCTGCAAACAATCACTTAGTTGAGTTGCTTGAATCAGAGGGTGCTGAGGCTGTTATGCCTGACTTGCTTGACTTCTTCCAGTACTGCTTCTACAACAATAATTACAAATACGAATACCTCGGCAAATCAAAGAAGTCAGCAAGAAACGCTAACCTCGGTATTGCTGCTCTCGAAGCACTTCGTATGCCTGTAACCAAGGCACTTAAGAAGAGCAAGAGATTTGAGCCGCCTGTTCATATCTCACACCTTGCAGAATATGCAAAGCCTATAGTATCAATAGGTAACCAGACTGGTGAGGGCTGGTTCTTAACCGGTGAGATGGTTGAGCTGATAAAGAGTGGTGCCGGCAATATAGTTTGCTGTCAGCCATTTGCCTGCCTGCCTAACCACATTGTAGGTAAGGGTGTTATTAAGTCTCTAAGAAAGGCTTATCCTGAGGCTAATATTGTTGCCATCGACTATGATCCAGGTGCTTCAGAGGTTAATCAGGTCAACCGTATCAAGCTTATGCTTGCTACTGCAAGAAAGAATATGGAAAAAGATACTGAAAAATAAAACTAAAACTGATATTACTTGATACCTTATACCATATATATTGAAACAAAAGAACTGCCACACTACGATATGTAAATATCATAGTGTGGCAGTTCTTCATATATAATATATATTTTTGTATACTATTCTATAGCTTATTAATTACTTACTTTTTCTCCTAATGTCACGATGGTTGTTTTCTCTACATACTCATCATCCTCTAAGACCTTATATGTGACTTCAACCTTCTCGCCCTTTGCATAATATTGAAGCTTATCAGTCAAATCCTCTGCTGAGCTTATAGACTGTCCATCAAATTTAGTTATTATATAATTCTTCTTAAGACCGGCATCAGCGGCTCCAGAGCCATCATATACCTCTGTAATCAAAACTCCTACAGGTATTCCGTATGTCTGTGATGCTTCCTCAGAAACACTACCGCAGGCAATTCCGAGATAGCCTCTCTTTTCCTCGTCAACCTTCTCTCTTGTTTTCATATTCATAAGGCTGTCGATATTATCCTGAACTGCTGATATAGGAATTGCATAGCACATACCCTCTACATCAGTAGATGAATACTTAGACGAATTAATACCTATAACCTCACCATTCATGTTAAGAAGTGCGCCACCACTGTTACCAGGGTTAATAGCTGCATCTGTCTGAATAAGTGGTGTAGCGTTCATCTCTGTCTCTCTGTCAAGAGCACTTACTATACCTGTTGTTACAGACTGTCCATATCCTAACGCATTACCTATTGCAACAACCTGCTCACCAACCTTAAGTTCATCTGAGTTTCCAAGCTGTGCTACCTTAATCTGTGACAATGTATCATCTGAAAGGTCTTTTAACTCAACAACTACGATTGCAAGGTCATTATCACTATCTGTGCTCTTAACCTTTGCCTCATATATCTGATTATCGATAAATCCAACTGAAACTGTTTCAGCACTTGATACAACGTGGTTATTAGTTACGATCAAAAGCTCTGTGTCGTTCTGTCCTATAATTATACCTGAACCAGAACCCTCAGCCTCATACTGCTGAACCTGTCCGAAGAAGTTCTGTACCTCCTCAACAGTTTTAATATTAATTGCAACTATAGATGGCATAACCCCCGCTGCAATATCTGATACATCAAGGTTCTGTCCATCTGTACTTCCGTCTGACTGTACATTGACAGTTGGAACAATAGCATTCTCACTGCTTGCTTCTGTGGTTGCATTTGAAGCAACATCAGAAGCCGCAGCCTCAAGCTCTGTCTCAGCAGTAGTTCCATTAGAAAGTGCTCTTATGTTGTCACCTGAGATATAATTAAATACACCTCCTGCAACTCCTCCAAATACTGCCGCACTTGCCACAACTGCTATACCTCTCTTGATAAAGCCTGTGGACTTGCCACTCTTTTTCTTCTCCTTGTGCTGCTTGGCAGGTTTAACCCTCTTATCATTATTTCCAGATATACTGTCATCTGAATGATATACCTGCTCGTTATAAACATAATTGTTGCCAGCTCTTCCAGCCATCTGGTTCATATAATCCCTTGTGCTCATATTGCTGTAGTTAGTCTGGTAGTTGCTATCGCTGCCATTATTATTCTGACCATTATAATTATTATAGCCATTCTCCTTGTTATCATCAAATTCTCCCATAATCTATATCTTCCTTTCTATTGGTTTTATTTATCTTATGAACATATAATAAAAAGAAAATTTGTTAAAATTTTGATGATTTTGTCAATAAAATGTGAACATGGCATATTTTGTATTTACATTATCTTCTTTCCCTGACAATGCTCACACAAACCATACAACATAGATGTTCTGCACTCTAAGGCAAAATGATGATGTTCATATATATGCCTCTGAAATTCATCCATAAATTCACAGTCCATATGATATATCCTGCCACAGCTGCTACACTTCATATGAAGATGGTTGTGGCAGGAATGGTTTGGTTCAATGTATTGATATGTGCATGTATTACCATTTTCAGAGGTATGCTTTAAAACAATTTCCTCTTGCACCAGTTTATCCATGTAGCGGTATATGGTAGTAACATTAACCGTAATATTATTTCGAGAAAGATACTCCTCTATCTCCTTTACACATACATCTCTGTCACTGTGCTCCTTAAGATATTCCAGCATCTTAGCTCTCTTTTCTGTTGCATATCCGGCTGTTCTTGCCATATCTGTTCCTCCGTATTTAAAACTGCATAAACCCTAATTAAAATAAACTAATTCCTCATCGGCAGGCTTTGCAGGTTCAACCTTTGTCGCATTGATAACAGGACCTTCACCCTCAAATTCAGGGTAGTATTCCTTACTGATTGTTCCTGTTACAGTTATCCATTGTCTGTCATGCAAATGCTTTGCTGCCTGAAAATATGTCTTAAATCCTATAAATGCAATATCCTCAGCACAGCAGGTCATAGCAAATCTTCCCGGAACGAATTCGTTTTCCTTGTAGCTCTTAGGCTTATGTGCCATAGCCTTGAATATAATCTTCTTGCCAACATACTTATCAGGATTATCACAGGCATCTATATAGAATATACCAAAATCGTCATCCTCAAGCTCAATAACAGGCTGATTTATATCATATGGCAAAAATACCTCGTCATCATCAACATCTGCAAGACCATCCTTATTCTCAAAGATAACCTGTGCTCTTCTGTTAAATGCCTTTATACTTCTTCTGTATTCAGCCTTCTTGGTATTCTCATCACATCTGTTAAAAATAATCATATCGGCTGTTGACAACTGCTCCATCATCATAGCCTTCATGTTATTAATATATACATCAAATGTTGTAGAATCAACAAATGTGATAACCTGCACTACTGTCCATCCCTTAGGAACACGGATTCCAAACAGCTTATCAACCTTCCATGTACCATTATACTCTATCATTACTCTGGTAGGCTGATATTTATCCTGCAAATCAAGCAGGTATTCAGTATTCATATTCTCTTCTTCAAGATACTCTACAAAGATATTCTGGCTCTTAAGATACTCCTCATCATACTCTTCTATACCTTCCTCGCACACGAGAAGCAATGTAGGTTCACCCTCAGTAAATCCTCTCTCTATAAGAGTCTCATTAGCAAAGGTAGTTTTTCCACTTTCCAGAAATCCCATAAACATATATACTGGTATCTCTTCTACAGCTTTTTTCATATTTTCTCAACCTTCCGTATTAATTCAACTTAAACAGCTCGCAAAGTAAATCTTCCTTAAGCTCACTACCGATAACACAGAGCTTACCTGTGTAATCAGGTGCTCCCTTACGAATCTCATACTCACCCGGTACAAGGTCAAAGTAAATCCACTCGCCATTCACGTTAGGAACCATACCCTTAGCACGAAGTATTATTCCATATTTATCTGAATCCTTGCTAAGCTCCTCAAGTATAGCCTTCATATCATCATCTGTGTACTTATTGGCAGTCTCCTTGCCCCAGCTTGTAAATACATCATCAGCGTGATGGTCATGATGGTGGTCATGGTCATGGCAGCCACATGTACAATTCTCGCCATGCTCGTGATGATGCTCGTGCTCATCGTGGTCATGGTCGTGATGGTGCTCATGCTCATCGTGGTCATGGTCGTGATGGTGCTCATGCTCGTCATGGTCATGGTCGTGATGGTGCTCATGCTCATCATGGTCATGGTCGTGATGATGTGCATGCTCAAGCTCATGCTGATGTGCTATCATAACAGCCTCTTTTATAAGCTCATCCAAAGTATTAGCGTGCTCCATAGCATCAAGGATAACCTTTCCATCTATATCATCCCAAGGTGTGGTAATTATTGCAGCATCCTTATTGTGCTCACGAAGCATATTAACTGTATCTGTAATCTTCTTCTCAGGTGCATTCTGTGTACGGCTTAAAACTATAGTGCCGGCACTCTCAACCTGATTGTTGAAGAACTCGCCAAAGTTCTTCATATACATCTTACACTTCATAACATCTACTACTGTTGTTGCACTGTTAATATATACATCTACATCCTTACGGATATCCTCAACAGCCTTCATAACATCTGAGAGCTTACCTACACCTGATGGCTCAATAATAACTCTGTCTGGCGCATAATCCTCAATTACCTTCTTAAGTGCAGTACCAAAATCACCTACCAATGAACAACAGATACAGCCTGAGTTCATCTCTGTAATCTCTACTCCTGCATCCTTTAAGAATCCGCCATCAATTCCTATCTCTCCAAACTCATTCTCAATAAGAACAAGCTTCTCACCCTTAAATGCCTGGTCTATAAGCTTCTTGATAAGGGTTGTCTTTCCGGCTCCTAAAAAGCCTGATAAAATATCAATTTTTGTCATTTTATATTTCCTCCTTAAAAAGTGATGTACTAAAATATCTCTCTGCCCTATCCGGCAATATAGTTGCGATTACCTTGTCTTTTCCATATTTCTCAGCCATTTTAACTGCTGCAAAGACATTCGCACCTGAGGATGTACCTACTAGAAGTCCCTGAACCTTAGCAAGCTCTCTAGAAGTATTTATTGCATCTTCATCTGAAACCTCAACTATATCAGTTATAATACTTGTATCAAGAACATCCGGTATAAAACCATCTCCTATTCCCTGTATCTGATGAATTCCAGGCTTATCTCCGTGAAGAGCTGATACACCCTTTGGCTCAACAGCCACAATCTTTGTATCAGGATTCTTCTCAAGCAGATACTTTGCAATACCCTGCAACGTACCACCACTTCCAATACCTGAAATATAGATATCTATCTTCTTACCTAACTGCTCACTAAGCTCAACCGCAGTCTGCCTGTAATGAATATCAGGATTGGCAGGATTCACAAACTGCTGAGGCATATAATACTTATCAGGATTTGAATTATAAATCTCTGTTGCCTTATCAACAGCTCCTCCTATGCTTAACTCAGCAGGTGTAAGAACAAGCTCTGCACCAAGTGCATTTATAATCTTCTTACGTTCCTCACTCATATTCTCAGGCATAACTATAATTACATTATAGCCCTTTCTTACTCCGCATAACGAAAGACCT
The DNA here is from genome assembly GCA_963616385.1 of bacterium. GTDB lineage: Bacteria > Bacillota > Clostridia > Lachnospirales > Lachnospiraceae > Coprococcus_C. The sequence continues at coordinate 7,947 of CAVELH010000091.1, forward strand.
ATACCTGTATTGCCACTTGTAGGCTCAATTATTGTCATACCGGGCTTAAGCAGACCATCTGCCTCAGCCACCTCAATCATATTCTTGGCTATTCTATCCTTTATACTTCCACCCGGATTCAGGAATTCTGCCTTGGCATATATATCACATCCTGTAGACTCTTTAAGACACATCAGAGGTGTATCACCAATCAAATCTAACACACTATTATAAAACATTTTTCCGCCTCTTCTTATAATTTACTATTGGGTATTATATCACTGCTTAACCTTTACTTCAATCTGGTTAAATGGTATTTCTATGCCATTTGCGTCAAATGCGTATTTTATATTCTCGGTTATCTGCCACCTTGCCTTCCAGTAATCCTCGGACTTGACAAAGCATCTCACACCCATTTTAATGCTGCTATCCAAAAATGAATCCACAAACACATCAAGCTCACTTGTATTATCATAATATTCACAAGCCTTAACAACATTTACAAGTGTTTCCTTTGCTAACTTCAAGTCTGAATTATAAGATATTCCGACAGAAATATCAAGCTTTCTTGTACCTGCGGCGGTCACATTTACTATGGAATTAGAAGTAATGTTTCCATTTGGAATTACTACTATCTTATTGTCATATGTCGTAAGCTTTGTGTAAAATATATCTATTGAACTGACTGTTCCCTCACAGCCCTTATCATTCTCTATTATATAATCTCCAACCCGAAATGGCTTCATCAGCAATATAAGCACTCCACCTGCGAAATTAGCCAGACTTCCCTGCAAGGCAAGACCTATTGCCAAACTCGCAGTACCAAGTATTGTCACAAGCGAGGTTACCTGAAATCCCATTATTGAGGCTGACATAATAAATATTATGGCATATAATATTCCTTTTATGAGCGAAACCAAAAATCCGGCAACGCTGTCCTCAAGACCTGACTTTGCAAATGATTTTCTTATAAATTTGACTATCATCTTACATATCTTAAAGCCAATTATAAGAAAAAGTGCAGCCATAAGTAAATCAAACGCCTTATCTATAAGCCAGTTACCGAGCTGCTCCATATATTGCTCTACCTTTGATTTGTCTATATCCTGTAAATCCTTTATATTATCAATATCTGTAAGTAGCATACTAACTCCTTTACCTGTATATTGTCATTCTATAATATTATTATCCTAAAACAAATCCGCCTGCAAGATACTATGCAGACGGATATTAGTTCCTACCCTGCTACTTTCCAATCTTCTTCTTAAATACTGAAATGGAAAGTGGTGGTATGTTAATCGATATATAATGCTCCTGCCCGTCACAGGCTTCCTTTTTAGCCTGCTTAGCGACCTTGTTATTTCTTCCCTCACCGCCATACTTAAGATTGTCACTAGAGAATATCTCCTGCCATCTGCCTCCTGA
>CAVELH010000092.1:0-9311 GCA_963616385.1 bacterium
TCATATAATTGATAAAAATTATTCCCTTCGCAAACTCCTAGGATACCCGACATCTAATTTTTTTCTTACTTATTTATATTCACCATATCAATTACAATATTTATTAAGATTATGTTTTTATTTTATTTTTGTATATATTCTTGCAATAATATCCAATATGGTAAAGAACGCTGCATTCAAAAACTATACAATTTACCTATTATTACTTATACTTTTATTATTGTTTTTCGACAGTATTATACAATTAGTAAAATTCCTATACTATAAACATTCTTCTAAATAATCATGAAGATTTTTATTCATATATATGCTATTCATTGAGGTAAACTTTTCTTAACTTTATACACCTACCCCTACTCGGCAGGCGGTTAATCCTCCCCACAAGAGTTATAACTTGTGTTTACATAGAAATCCTATTCAGGAAATCTACATAGGAGGCTTGTGCTTATGCTTACAACAGAACTTTTTATAACCATTATCAGCTTATGCATTACTTGTTTTGCTCTTGGTTATACCATTTGTTCTAAGAGCAACAATAAGACACAAAAATAACCGCTCTTAGTCCTGACAGACTGAGCGGTTATTTTAATCGTTAACATCAGGGCTAACCATCTATCGGTAGCACCTTTTTATATACCTTATCCACCCTAAAATCTCTCAATCATACCACACGCAATTTTCATACCTGAATTTCCTGCCGGCTGAGAATGGAAATCATCTGGATGAAGGTGAACAATCACTGTTCTTCCAAGAAGCTCTTCAACGCAGAATCTATCTGTAAGGAATATAGAAAATGCGTAGCCATGGTTACCGAACAATGGTGGCATATCTCCTGCGTGATACGGATGCTCACAGCAATCCGGATTATAATGTGCCTCCGCATCTGCGAACACATCCTCACTGTTACCAGTACAGCAACAACCACTGTGGATGTGGCATCCAAATACCGGACTCATACAAACGTCATTCGTGTCAGGAAGCCCATTAACCTCCGTAACTACTAAAACTCCCTGCCTTAGCTGATAAAAACGTACCAGACCTGATATAGACGAATACTCACAGCTTCCCATAATCTCAGACTTTGCATCTGGTCTCCTTGATAAAACAGCATTAATATTAATGCGATTAAAACATTGATTATTATTGAACATATATTACCCAAAATTATCCTCGTTAAATTATATTATTATCTAAGCTATAAATTGGTTACAAACATCGGGCAATATAAAATGTAATTGCTTTATACTCTTCTCATATCCGTTATCTTAACTAATGTCCTTCCAAGGAATCGGTGCATCATGCTATTAAACTCAGACGGATTAATCATACCTCCATAGCTCATAACATCATATATCTGATTAACCTCACGAATTTTACACGGCAGCTGCTTCAACCCATTCTTCTCATAAAAATGCTTCCTGTTCACACGCTCAGTATAATTAGGCGCAGCTTCATCTATCTCCTCTATTGCAAGAAGTATTCTATGCCCCTCATACTTTTTCTTGAGGGCTCTAAGCATACAGCTTCCACATCCACGTCCCCGCATTTCCTCCGAAATGGCAAGAAACAGAACGTATGATATATCGTTATGATTAACCACATAACAAAAGCCTGCCCATTCATCATCTGCATACATAGACAAAAAATCTACACCCGGTATGGAACGTTTCATCATAAGAAACCAAAAAGGAGCTCTCTCTACAAAAGGGAATGCCCTGTAATACAGCCCTCTCACTCTTCTAAACTCCGGCAAACGCCTGTCCATCCTTCTGAACCGTATCCTCATATATATACATCTCCTATCCGGTATAAAAGTGCTATCTTATGTCATAACATACAGTACTAATCCTGCTCATAAAAGCCATATTCATCCTGCAAGGTCTGTGATTTTACATCCATCTTCTCTATCCTTATGTATCTCTGTCTGTCGAGAAACATAATAAGCTCATCTATAGCCTGCTCTTCACCCTGAACCTCCATCTCCACAGTACCATCATAGAGATTGCGTACCCATCCGGTTAAGCCAAGCTGCCTTGCCTTATTGACAGAATAATAGCGAAAGCCTACTCCCTGTACACTTCCATAAAATATTATGTGCTTGCGAATCATATCCTTCATATGTCTTATACCTCACGCAACATATAGTAACATTCTATATCAATTAGTGCAAGTTATCAGAAGGAAACTGCTGTCCGTCAAATTCCACAGCATGCTTTCTCATCCATAGAGGAAATAAATTCCTCTGGCACTCACGATTCTCGCGTTCCTTTATACTTATTGCATTAAAAAAGGTTTTCCACATATCGGTGTACTCATCTGTATAATCCTCCGTACGCCTTAATGTATTAAATTCCTCATCTGTGAGATATCTGAGATAGTTGTCCTCATCCTTCGGATGAACTACAGCAATATGCCTGCAATCATCAACAATAACCCAATGCTCAGACGGCATCCTGTCAGCAAAATGCGCACCGACCAGCATTACAACATTATTCTTTGGTTCAAGATGGCATACATATACCTTATTCTCCAAAGATGTAAATCTTGCAAACTCCCTGAAATGATGGCTTTCATTACCGACACGCCTCTTCAGCTCCATAATACGCATAACATACGGATTCGTATACATCGAACACGCCCTTGCACCTACCTCAAAGCCTACTCTTAAGAAATTATAGATAGCCTGCAATGCATCCTCTTCAGCAGATAGCGTTGCATAAAATACATACATGTAGGCTTCATCTGAAATACTGTTCCTTATTGAACGCACAACCTTAGTTACCTTGTCAGCATCAGCATCAACATGAATATAATCATCAAACATATTCTGCTGATATATAGGTTCACGCACAAGCTTAATATTATGATGTACGCCCTCCTCAATAGCCCCACACCATGCATCATACACGCACGTCATCATATCCTCAAATCTATCATTGCAACTATATATTCGCATAACTCCTACCTTCTACCCTATTCCAAAATCAGCCAGAGACATCTGCTGATAATCCTTCTTAGAATTAGCCACCTGCCAGTTTTCTTTACCGTTAGTGGTTATAAGCTGTCTTGTAATATATTGCTCTTCTATAGGAGTATTATACATCTGCTTTCCATTACAGGTTATGAAATAATGTGCTCTCTTAAGAACAACACCCATCTTCTTAAGACTGTCATAGTCAAGTCTGCCATACCGTCTTGCATACATAATTCTTCCTGCCGACTTAGGACCTATGCCCGGTATTCTAAGGAGCATATCATAAGGTGCAGTCTGAACTTCAACAGGAAATATATCAAGATGCCTGATTGCCCAATCGCATTTCGGATCTATCTGTTCATTAAAATTAGGAATCTCCTCAGATAACAACTCATTAGCCTGAAATCCATAATATCTAAGGAGCCAATCTGCCTGATATAACCTATGCTCCCTCAATAAAGGTGGTGGTGTGCCTATAGCAGGGAGAACTGAATCATCATTGACAGGAATATATGCCGAATAAAATACTCTCTTCAAATCATAATGCTGATACAACTGCTGGGTTGTCTGTATAAGTGTGTAATCACTCTCACCTGTAGCACCTATAATCATCTGTGTGCTCTGACCGGCAGGAGCAAACCTTCTCTTCTTATTACCATCAGACAACGTCAGTTCTCCAGCCTTCTCTGGCACAACTATGCCATTATCACTCTTAGCCACCAGATTATCACTCGCAAAAATACTGTGCTCAAGGTACTTATTTCCATTACTCCGCTCCATCCTTGCATCCTTACCGATTGCAAGTCTGTGGCTGGCTATCGTATCCCGCACCTTTCCCATAGGGGCAAGAATATTATTAAAGCTCTTATTAGGGGCAAGCTTCTGTAGGCTGTCTGCCGTTGGCAGCTCAAGATTCACGCTTATTCTGTCAGCCAGATAACCGGCAGTGGCAAGCAGCTCATCAGAAGCCCCAGGAATAGTCTTAACATGGATATATCCATTAAAATTATACTTCTCTCTAAGAAGTCTTAACGTCTCACACATTCTCTCCATGGTGTAGGTCGGGTTCTTGATAACACCTGAGCTTAAGAATAAACCCTCTATGTAATTCCTCTTATAGAATTCCATAGTAAGCTCACATATCTCCTCAGGTGTAAATGTAGCCCTCGGCACATCATTAGATACACGATTAACACAATACTTACAATCATATATACAATGATTCGTCATAAGAATCTTAAGGAGGGAAATACACCTGCCATCTGCCGCAAAGCTGTGACATATACCGCACGCCTTTGTGTTTCCAAGAGCTCCTTTCTTCCCTCTTCTGTCCGAACCACTTGAGGTACATGCTACATCATACTTAGCTGCATCTGCCAAAATCTCTAATTTGTCCTGTATGCTAAAAGAAGTAATAATCTCATTCATGGTTCATATTATACGAACATTTGTTCTTGTTTTCAAGTCCTTTTTATTAAATTTTTAAAATAAATCAAGCAGCTTATCTATAAATGATTTGCTCTCCTTATTCTCCTCAACAATAACCTCCTCTTCAGGAATTGTTATCTCGTCCGTCTTAATTACAAACTGTACAGACTTTACGTTAGTATTCTTAGATGAAGCAAATGATTTTACTTCCTTCTCCTCTCCGCCAATTACAGACATAATATCATCTATCTTTGTCTCAAGTTCCTCCTGCATATTGCTTGCATTTTCGTTAAATTCCTGTGTACCATCTACCATCGCAAGGCTGCCCTCACAATAAGTTGCCAAGCCATCATACAAAGCATATGTTCCTGACTGTAACTGACTTGAGCCGTCAAGCAGAGACTTGCTTCCATTTGCAAGTGATGAAACACCAACTAAAAGCTGCTGATAACCTGCTACTATTGAGGCTACACCCTCTGTATATGAAACAATTCCATTGTCAAGCTTTGTGTACTCAGTAACCAACATATTTATTGCATCAGATAAATTTGTCATTCCAACCGCTAAACCTGAAAGATTTGTAGCAAGTGTATTTATGGTTTCGTCAAAGGTCGCATAGTTAGTCTGCAAATCACTCAATCCGTCTGCTATATCATCCAAACCATCCGACAGTCCTGTAAGGTATGTCTCAACCCCGCCTATTGCAGCGTTATTTCCATTTAAGAGTGTTATCATCTGACCAAGTGATGCAGCCTGTGCCTCCAACTCGGCTGCCTGTGTCTGCAACTCTGTACTCTGTGCATATCCCTCTGTGGCCTTTATCTGTGCTATGCTTGCCTGTAAAGCAGTAACCTGACTGGTAAGGTTATTTATTGTAGCTGTATTATTGCTGACAAGCTCATCTATATCAAGTGCCCCGTTACTGCCTGCATATACAGCATTTTTATACTGTGCATATCCAAGATTACTTTTAAATGCAGCAACACCTGTGCACAGGTTGTCTATACCATCCTTTATGTCACCCGATGCATCGGTAAGTGCTGTAAGCTGCTCAGTTGTAATTGAAATCTCTGACAATGCCGTCTGAACATCCGTAAGGGCAGTCTTGAAATTTGCTGAACCCGTAGTCAGACTCTCCGACTGAGAATTCAGGCTGTTAAGTCCTGTATTCATATTAGACATACCTGTCTGCAAAAAGAATATTCCGTTGTCAAGCTCTGTAACGCCACTGCTCAAGCCCTGCATACCCTGATTTAAGCTGCCTGCGCCATCCGTTAAGGTTACTGCACCATCATATAAGGTCGTAGCACCACTGTTTAACTGCTCCGTGGCATCCATAATTTCTCCAACCTTCTCTGTCAGCTCCTCGTCATCTATATCAACTGATAAGCTTAGCTGCACACCATTTATTGCAACTGCATTCATTTCAAAATCCTCAACATCAGCAGTTATATATGTGTCAATGCCATTTCCGGGAAGAATTGTATAACTAATCTGCAAATCTGAACCAACATTGGCAAGTGTTGCACCATCTGTAACTATATTGGTGCATTTTCCTGTATCAAGGGTAAATGCTGCCTGCAAGGCATAATCATCATAAAAGCTTCCCTTGCATGATTTATTTTCATCCACAACAAAATGTATCTTTAAAGCCCCTGACTTACCGCCAAGCTCATCCGGCGATATTTCCTCACCGTCAAGCTCATAATTTATAGATATATTCCATGGAATTTCTGTATCATCACCCATATTTCCCTGATAATAGACACGTCCGGCAGATGACGAAAATGTCTGTTTTCCATCCTCACTTGATATCGCATCTGTCGTATTCAACATCTGTACAGTATTATAATCTCCATAATCCGTTACATCTCCACCGTCAAAGATATTTACAACATTTACATCTGTGACATTTCCCTCAAGGTCTGTACTTATGTAAACAACTTCTTCCTTTCCATCCTCTTTTTCAGCAGCGTACACATTAGGTATCATAGTTCCCATAACAGACAGAGCTGTAACGGCTGCCATGGCTCTTTTGGTTATTTTAATTAATCTTCTATTCATTTTCTACTTCCTCCTTTTTACAAACTTTTTTCTTGATAAATGTCCTGTCAAATATATATAGCAATCCCGGAAGTACGAAGAACACTATTACAAGCGAGCATAATGTTCCCTTTCCAAGAAAATATCCAAGCTGTGACAGCAAACCGTGAGTAGAAATTGCTCCAAGCAAAAATCCGACTACAGTAAGCACACTTCCAGATGTGAGAATCGACACAGCGGTGGATGAAACAGTCTCTATCACTGCCGCCTTTTTATCCATCTTCTCTCTGTTTTCCTTGTATCTGTCTGTAAACAATATAGCGTAATCAACGGTTGCTCCAAGCTGTATAGAGCTTATTATCAGATAGGCTATATAGAATATTGTCTGGTCTGTAAAATACGGTATTGAAAGGTTAATCCATATGGCTGTTTCAATGCCAAGCACAAGAATAACCGGAAGTGATACCCTGTGCATGGTGAAAAGCAGCACTACAAATACTGCACCTATCGCAACCAGATTTACCTTAACCATATCTGCGGTTATCGTGTCCATAAGGTCATATGTAGACACACCTTCACCTGCCAGATACCACTCACCCGGATAGTACTTTTCTGCACAGTTTCTCACATTTTCAACTGCATTAAATGTATTTTCACCCTCATAGTCCTCCTCCATGGTAAGAACCATTCTAGTATAGTTTTCTGAAACAAGCTTAGATAATATATCCTTGCTCAAATATTCCTTAGGAACCTCCATTCCCACCGTATCTACATATGAAAGTATTGATTTAACACCATCAATCTTATGCAGCTCGTCTGACAATTTCTTTTGTGTAGCCATATCGGTATCAGGTACCATCAGCACATATGTGTCATTCTTTCCAAATACATCCTCTATCTCCTTTGTATCAGAGCCAAGCTGTGTCTTAATTCCAAATATATGTGATGAACCGTAGTAATAGCTGTTTGAATTTGATGCGAGATATGAAGGAACTATAGCTATTACAAATAAAACTACTGCCGGCAGCATAACCTTTGTTATGAATTTTCCAAAGCCCTTAAATGATGGAAGAAGCCTTTTATGTCTCGTCTTTTCAATAAGCTTATATGTGTACAATATTACTATTGGCATAAATACAAACACTGTGATAAGGCTTAATGCAACGCCCTTGGCAAGTGCTCTTCCAAGGTCCGGACCTATTCTGAACTGCATAAGGCACAGTGCCAAAAATCCTATAACTGTTGTAAGGCCGCTTGATAAAATTGAAGATGTGGACATACACAGTGCCTCAACCATCGCATCCTTTGCATCCTCATGCCTGCTCTTACACTCTGTAAATCTGTGAATCAAAAATACTGAATAGTCAAGTGAAACCGCAAGCTGCAATATATTACCTGCTGCATTTGTCACAAATGAAACCTCGCCAAATATTATATTTGAGCCTGCATTTATAACTATTGCCACGCCAAGTCCAAGCAGCACAATAAATGGTTCTATCCATGATGATGTAGTAAGCAGCAGCACCGCTATTACAAATAACACCGCAAATACAGCTATCTTGCTTATCTCGCTAACTGTACTCTTTGTTGCTACAGCAGTTGACACTGCACTACCGGTCATATTATTGTCCTCACCAATAATATCCCTGATTTCACTTACAGCCGAAATACGTTTGTTTTCCTCTATGGTAACTGAGAAAAGTGCATTTTTATCTTTATAATATGTCTCTACTGTATCCTTATCCTGCATTTCAAGAGGTACGGTGACAGATACCGCATCATCAAGCCATGTAACATCTGTAACACCATCCACAGCCTGAATTTTGCTCTTATATTCAAGAGCCTCGGCAATACTTACATCATGAACCATAACTCTGGCATTGGGTATTCCACCGCTAAATTCCTCGTTCATCACATCAATTGCCACTGTAGATGCACTATCCTCCGGAAGATAATCATTCATATCATAATTAACCTTAACCATGCTTTGACAGATAGCACACACCACAAATAAAATGGCATATGTAATGATAATAATCTTAGGATGATTTACAATTTTGCTGTAAAATCTCTGCATATTATTTTCCTCCTGTTTTAACATAATATCTTTTTATTTCCTTTTCGATTATTCACCCTAATTCTATATATGAAGCGTATACCTTACCACGGTCAACTTACGGTCAGGTGTGTAAAATGGGACATTTGCCACACATTTGACCATCAAATTATGATAAAATGTCCATTGAACATTTATGGGACAACTGTATAATAAATATTGAGGTGATGGAAATGACAAACGAAGAAGCATCCTACAAAACTAAATGTGAGCTTGCTGAGACATTGAAGAAGCTTATGCTGCAAAAACCTTTTTCAAAGATAACTATAAGTGAAATAATAAGGGAGTGTAACGTAAACCGTAAAACCTTCTATTATCATTTTGAAGATATATATGCCCTTCTCAAATGGATTTTTGAGCAGGAGGCTATCGAAATATTCAAGAAATATGACTTCTGGAATAACTATAAAGAAGCGATAGCATTTGTATTTGACTATGTGGAAACTAATTCCTACATAATCAACTGTGCATATGATTCCCTTGGACGTGATGCCCTAAAAAGCTTCTTTTGTCAGGATATTATCAACATTACAAGGAAAATTATCATCGAAACAGAAAATACACTTGGCATATCTATATCTGATGATTTTAGAACATATCTGTCCAATCTTTATACAGAGGGCATAGCCGGAATGATAATTCAGCTATTCCAGAACCCTACTGCTTTTGAGCGGCAAAAAATTATAGAATATACAGGGATTATTATAAACAGCTCTATTCCATCTGTTTTAAAGGCTTACGCCTCCACAC
>CAVELH010000093.1:0-6814 GCA_963616385.1 bacterium
GGGTAATAAGGACAAGGAAATTATTGAATTTGGATATGATGAAGGTCATATTAAGGCTGATATAATCAAAAATGATATCGGTCACAGAATAGATATTCATTTAAAAAAGAGCAAGGGTAAGGGAATTGCCATAGATATGCTCCCCATCAAAAGAAGTGCAGAATTATTTGGTATGATTAATATAGTTATATTTTCACCTGAGGATATGACTATAATAAAGGATAGTCCTGCTATAAGACGACGCTTTATGGATATGGAGCTTTGCCAGTTGAATAAGATTTATTACAGTAACCTTGCCAATTATAACAAGGTTCTTAATCAGAGAAATAATCTGTTAAAGCAGATATCATTTGATAAATCACAGAGAGATATGTTGTCTGTGTGGGATATGCAGCTTACAGATTATGGTATAAAAGTTATAAAAGAAAGGAATAATTTCATAAATATGATGAATGAGATTATTCCAGATATACATAGTAAGCTGACTGGTGGAAAAGAAGAGCTTATGCTTGTATATGAGAAAAATATTGATGAGTCAGAGTATGAACAGGAGCTTATGCTTAAGCAGGATATAGATATCAGATATCAGAGTACGCAGATAGGTCCGCACAGAGATGACATAAGCTTTATGATTAATGGCATGGATGCTAAAAAATATGGCTCACAGGGACAGCAGAGGACAGTAGCTTTATCTCTCAAATTAGCAGAGATAGAGTTAGTTAAGAAGATAATTCATGATAATCCCATATTACTGTTAGATGATGTAATGTCTGAATTAGATGCGACAAGGCGGGATGCTCTTCTTGCATCGATAAGTGATATACAGACGATTATTACATGTACAGGATATGATGATTTTATAAAGGAAAGACTTGCCATAGATAAGGTATATAAGGTCATTTCCGGTAATTTAAGTCCTGTATAACAGGAGATAAGAGAGTAGGATAAACAAGTTAGGAGGATATAAATGAGCGGTAATCAAAACTCATCCTATGGAGCTGACCAAATTCAGATTTTGGAAGGCTTAGAGGCAGTTAGAAAAAGACCAGGTATGTATATTGGTAGCACATCTACCAGAGGATTGCATCACCTTGTGTATGAGATTGTAGATAATGCGGTTGATGAGGCACTTGCTGGATTTTGTACTGAAATTCAGGTGTATATTAACGAGGATGATTCAGTTACAGTTATTGATAATGGTAGAGGTATTCCTACAGGAATCCATGAAAAAGCAGGAATCCCTGCTGTAGAGGTCGTATTTACAATTCTTCATGCAGGTGGAAAGTTTGGCGGTGGAGGATACAAGGTATCTGGTGGACTTCACGGTGTAGGTGCTTCTGTTGTTAATGCATTGTCTAACTGGCTTGAGGTAGAGATAGCAAGAGATGGTAAGATATATAAGCAGAGATATGAGCGCGGACATGTTATGTACAAGCTTAAAGAGATTGGCAAGACAGATAAGGTTGGTACAAAGGTTACATTTATGCCTGATGATACCATATTTGATGATGTAATATTTGATTATGCTACTCTTAGAACAAGACTTCGTGAGATGGCATTCCTTACAAAGGGACTTAAGATTCATCTTGAGGACAAGAGAGAGGGTAAGGAAAAGGCAGAGGATTTCCACTATGAGGGTGGTATAAGAGAGTTTGTTTCTTACATCAATAAGAATAAGAACTGCTTATATGATAAGGTCATATATTGTGAGGGAGCAAAGGATGATATCTATGTAGAGGTTGCTATGCAGCATAATGATTCATACAATGATACAACCTTAAGCTTTGTTAATAATATTAATACTCCTGAGGGTGGTATGCATCTTACAGGATTTAAGAGTGCAATAACTAAAGTATTTAATGATTATGCAAGAACCAATAAGCTTCTTCGTGAAAAGGAAGAGAATCTTTCAGGTGATGACTTAAGAGAAGGACTTACAGCTATTGTAAGTATCAAAATTCCTGAGCCACAGTTTGAGGGACAGACTAAGCAGAAGCTTGGTAATGCAGAGGCAAGAACTGCTGTTGAAAGTCTTGTATCAGAAAAATTAACATATTTCTTAGAGCAGAATCCACAGGTAGCCAAGACTATAGTAGGCAAGGCTGTTGTGGCACAGAGAGCAAGAATGGCAGCAAGAAAGGCAAGAGATGTAGCTAGAAAGAGTACATTGGAGAGCAATATGGCACTTCCTGGTAAGCTTGCAGATTGTTCAGATCCTAATCCTAAGAATTGTGAAATTTATATAGTTGAGGGAGATTCCGCGGGCGGTTCAGCTAAGACAGCACGTTCAAGAGCAACACAGGCTATACTTCCTCTTCGTGGTAAGATTCTTAATGTTGAGAAAGCAAGAATAGACAGAATACTTGGCAACGAAGAAATAAAGGCTATGATTACAGCCTTTGGTACAGGAATAAGAGAAAACTTTAACATAGATAAGCTTCGTTATGACAAGATTATCATAATGACAGATGCCGATGTTGATGGTGCTCATATTGCAACACTTATGCTTACATTCTTCTTTAGATTTATGCCTGATCTTATAAGACAGGGACATGTTTATCTTGCACAGCCACCTCTCTACAAGTTAGAGAAGAACAGAAAAACATGGTATGCATACAGTGATGATGAATTATCTAAGATATTAGATGAAGTAGGTAGAGATCAGAACAACAAGATACAGCGTTATAAAGGACTTGGTGAGATGGATGCTGAGCAGTTGTGGGATACAACAATGGATCCAGAGAAGAGAGTGCTTCTTCGTGTAGCTATTAACGAGGACAGCGAATCAGAGCTTGATGTGACATTTGATACACTGATGGGCGAGCGAGTTGAGCCAAGACGCGAGTTTATAGAGTCAAATGCCAAGTTTGTTAAGAATCTCGACATCTAATTAGGAGGAAGAAAATGGATAATAATACAATATTTGATAAAATCCATGAGGTGGATTTGAAAAAGACCATGGAAGAATCCTATATAGATTATGCCATGAGTGTTATAGCTGCAAGAGCACTTCCTGATGTAAGAGATGGTTTAAAGCCTGTTCAGAGAAGAATTCTTCATTCTATGGTAGAGCTTAACAATGGTCCGGATAAGCCACATAGAAAATGTGCTCGTATCGTCGGTGATACAATGGGTAAATATCATCCACATGGTGACAGCTCTATATATGAGGCATTGGTTAAGCTTGCACAGGAGTGGAATACAAGGTATCCACTTGTAGATGGACATGGAAACTTTGGTTCTGTCGATGGTGATGGTGCTGCTGCTATGCGATACACAGAGGCAAGACTTTCCAAGATTTCTATGGAAATGATAGCGGATATCAACAAGGACACAGTTGATTTTATACCTAACTTTGATGAGACAGAAAAAGAGCCTGTAGTTCTTCCAAGCCGTTATCCAAACCTTCTTGTCAATGGTACAACAGGTATCGCTGTAGGTATGGCAACTAATATACCTCCTCATAACTTAAGAGAGGTTATAAATGCTGTTGTAAAGATAATTGATAACAGAGTATTAGAGGACCGAGAGACCGAGATAGAAGAGATATTAGATATTATAAAGGGACCAGATTTTCCTACAGGTGCTCAGATACTTGGTACAGCAGGTATAAATGAGGCATACAGAACAGGACGAGGCAAGATAAAGGTTCGTGCTGTATCAGAGATAGAGCCTATGTCAGGTGGCAAGCAGAGAATAGTTGTCACAGAGCTTCCTTACATGGTAAATAAGGCTAAGCTTATCCAGAAGATAGCTGAATTAGTTAAGGAAAAGAAGATAGAGGGTATTACAGCTCTCCGTGATGAGTCATCACGAGAGGGAATGAGAATAGTAATAGAGCTTAGAAAAGATTGTAATGCAAATATAGTTATGAATCAGCTCTATAAGCATACACAGATGCAGGACACATTTGGTGTAATTATGCTTGCACTTGTTGATGGACAGCCTATGGTCTTAAATCTTCTTCAGATGCTTGGATATTATTTAAAGCATCAGGAGGAGGTAGTTACAAGAAGAACTAAATACGAGTTAAATAAGGCTGAGGAGAGAGCCCACATATTAGAGGGCTTGCTTATAGCACTTGATAACATAGATGAAGTTATCAAGATAATCAGAGGTTCTAAGTCGGTTGCAGACGCTAAGCTTTCTCTCATGGAGAGATTTGGACTTACAGAGGTTCAGTCACAGGCAATCGTAGATATGAGACTTCGTGCTCTTACAGGCTTGGAAAGAGAAAAGCTTGAGCAAGAGTACAGAGAGCTTATGGAGAGAATAGCAGAGTTAAGAGCTATACTTGCCGATGAGAAGAAGCTTCTTGGAGTTATAAAGGAAGAAATCCTTATAATAGCTACAAAATATGGTGATGACAGAAGAACATCAATAGGAATAGATGTTGATGATGACATTACTGTAGAGGACCTTATCCCTAAGGAGAATATTGTAATTGCCATGACTAAGCTTGGATATGTTAAGCGTATGACAATTAACAACTTCAAGAGCCAGAACAGAGGTGGTAAGGGCATAAAGGGAATGCAGACTATAGAGGATGACTTTATAGAGAATCTCTTTATGACTACAACACATCACTATATTATGTTCTTTACAAATCAGGGACGAGTATACAGATTAAAGGCTTATGAAATTCCTGAGTCAGGCAGAACAGCCAGAGGAACAGCTATAGTTAATCTGTTACAGCTTATGCCAGATGAGAATATAACTGCTGTTATACCTATAAGAGAGTACCATGAAGGAAGATATCTGTTCATGTGTACAAAGCATGGTATAGTCAAGAAAACTAAGATTACAGAATACTCAACTGTAAGAAAGTCAGGACTTGCGGCTATAACTCTTAAAGAAAATGACGAGCTTATAGAGGTTAAGGCAACAAATAATAAAAAGGATATTATACTTGTAACTAAGCAGGGTATGTGCATCAGATTTAATGAGCAGGATGTACGAGCTATGGGTAGAACTGCTATGGGTGTTATAGGTATGAATGTTTCTGAAGATGATGAAGTAGTTGGAATGCAGCTTGATACTCAGGGAGAGGCACTCCTCATTGTATCTGAAAATGGACTTGGTAAGCGTACTGCTATAGAAGAGTTCACACCTCAGAGACGTGGTGGAAAGGGTGTTAAGTGTTACAAGATAAATGAAAAGTCAGGAACAGTAGTAGGATTTAAGGCTGTAAATGATGACAACGAGATAATGCTTATAACAAATCAGGGTATAGTTATAAGATTATTATGTAAGGATATATCAATGCTTGGTAGAATTACAACTGGTGTCAAGCTAATCAATATGGATCTTGAGAATGACATTACAGTTGCAAGTATAGCAAAGGTAAGACAGAAATCAGCCGACGAGTCAGAATCGCTTATAGCTATGGAACAGGAAATGGTTGAAGCTGATAATGACAAATAAGTAGGAGGAAAACTATGACAGGTGAGAATCTAAAAGAAGGTCTTGAAGGATTAAGTAAAATAGATGATGTATCTAATGTATTATATATAGCTATATATTGGATAGCAGTTGTATTTGTCATATTGTTTATAACCTATATAGTATTTAGCATAAGATGTTATATTAACAAGAAACGTGGTATAGTAAAAGGCGATGATGACGATTTCTTAGATGATTGAGTTTTTAAAGGCACTATTTTTTTTAATAGTGCCTTTGCCATACATTTTGCAATTACTTACATATAATTAATAATTATAGGAGTTGAAGATATGAGAGTTATTAATACAGATGATATTATATCTGCTGTAAAAGATATGTGTATATATGCTAATCTTTATCTTGCTGACGATATGGACAGGAAGATGAGACAGGCTTGCGAGGAAGAGGATGGAGAATTAGGTAAGCAGATAATGAATCAGTTGATTGAAAATCTTGAAATTGCAGGTGAAGATAAGACACCTATATGTCAGGATACCGGTATGGCTGTATTTTTTGTTAATATAGGTCAGGATGTACATATCGAGGGAATGAATATTACAGATGCCATAAATGAAGGTGTAAGGCAGGGATATACAGAGGGATATCTTAGAAAATCTGTAGTAAAGGATCCATTAATAAGAGAAAATACTAAGGATAACACTCCTGCAATTATACATTACGATATAGTTTCCGGTGATAAGCTTGAGATAACTATAGCACCTAAGGGATTCGGAAGTGAAAATATGAGCCGCATTTTTATGTTAAAGCCTGCGGATGGTGAAGAGGGAGTTAAGGCTTCAGTATTACAGGCAGTAAAGGATGCAGGTCCTAATGCATGTCCGCCAGTTGTAGTTGGAGTTGGACTTGGAGGAGATTTTGAGCTTGCTGCAAAGATGGCTAAAAAGGCATTAACGAGAGAGGCTGGTTCACATTCACAGTATGAGCATATAGCAAGAATAGAGGATGAATTGCTTGATATGATTAATAAGACAGGTATAGGTCCCGGAGGCTTAGGAGGTAAAACTACAGCTCTTGCTGTGAATATAGAGACATATGCCACACATATAGCAGGTATGCCGTTAGCAGTTAATATGTGTTGTCATGTAAACAGACATAAAACAGTGGTTCTATAACAAAATAATGATATAAAATCAAATAATGTATAATGTAGAAAATATTCATAGAGAGGAATATATACTTGGGGAAAATTTCAAATTATATTAATCAGAACATGTCGAAAATTAAGCAGATATACATACGTTATGCTGCAAGTATTTTTTGTGCACTGATTATAGCAGTCGTGAATATCATAGCAAATATGCAGAAAAAATTTGACATAGATTTAATCGTTTCTGTCTGTTTTATTTGGCTT
>CAVELH010000093.1:6824-8210 GCA_963616385.1 bacterium
GTCGGGAATTTTCTGATTGAGAGTCTGTGGAAGAAAACGTCAGAAGAGACGCAGAAAAATAAGAAAAAATGGCTGACAGGTTATGGCGTGACATTTGTGATTGCAATATTATTTGAGATTTTGTCAGAGATAATCAAAGCACAGAAAGCAGATATTCCAGAACTGATATTTTATAATATTTTATATTTTTATATTGCGTGTACAATGCTTTTAGCAATCTATGTATTGCTCAGGCAGCAGCAATTAGATCTGCCATATTGTATAGGGCGAATTATATTCTCATTGCTTAGGGCAGTTGGTGTATATCTTGTATTGAATATTGCAGTTTTCCTGATTCTTGGAATTATAGAAGCATTGCTTTTGGATATAGATTCATTCAGAGTGGAATTGAATATCCAGATATTGCTGAGTGCACTTGCATATTTTCCAACCTGTCTGCTTGCTGTTTCTGACACGAGTGAAGATAATGCAGCATTTACGAAGAAATTCGTATCCTATGTGCTGCTTCCATGTGTGTGGATTGCAATGTTTATTATTTATCTCTATGTGATAAAAATCTTTGTGACGCAGGAGATTCCGAACAATGAGATTTTTGGCATCTGTGCAAGTCTTTTTGTCATTGGTATGCCAATTTGGATGATGGCATCCGGATTTGTGGAAGATAAAAATTCAAGCTATGCGAAGCTTATTTATGTTACAAAATATATTTATGCACCATTTATTCTGCTTGAAATCTATTCGATGTATGTGCGTGTCAGAGCCTATGGACTGACGGAGCAGCGTTATGCGGCATGGATGTTTATATTGTTGCAGATTATCTATATTCTGTGGGATAAAATCTATGCATTGTATGTCAGTCATGCAGGCAGAAAAAGTGAATATAAGAATCAGACAGATACACAAATAAACTGGCATTATGAAAATCTGATTATAGTTTTAGTAGGATTTTTGTTTGTAGGACTTCTGCTCCCATTTGGAAATGCACAATATCTGTCGTATCAGTCACAGAAAAGCCGGTTGATAAATAACCAGACATCAGATATGGAAGAGGCGGCAAAGGCATATGATTATTTGCGCGGCAATGCATATGGCAGACGATATATAAATAATCATCTTACCGAAGCAGAGATGGATGAATTACATAATATGCTATATGACCGAAATAGTGATAATCAATGGATATCGGTATATTTCTATACAGATTTGATTGAAGAGGATGGAATATCTGTTGATGGATATAGAAAAATATATGAGATAAGTAAAAATTGGGACGAAAAATCTTCTATCGGAGAATATGAGAACAAAACAATTTCAGTTGGAGATAACGTATATGAGGATGTAGATTTTACTTCCTGCATTTCATATTATAAGGATTTGGAAGATAAA
>CAVELH010000093.1:8283-9246 GCA_963616385.1 bacterium
ATAAAAATGAAAATCAGATTATAAATGAAAAAGATAAAATCTATGAAATAGAGGTCAGTGATACGGAAAAACTGATTGTAACATATGTCAGTTTTGAAATAGATGAAGAACAAACCGTTATAAAAAGGATGTTCATAAAAGGGTATATGCTGACGAAGTAAGTACAACAAACATAAGTATATAAAAATAACGGAGGAATAGGAAATGGAACGACATATTACAGTACCATTTAGTGAAGAAGAATTAAAGAATCTTCATTCAGGAGATTATGTTTATCTTACAGGAACAATTTACAGTGCCAGAGATGCCGCACATAAGAGAATGTATGATGCTATCTGTGCCGAGAAGGATAAGCATCCAGAGGTGGATTATACTGGAACAAAGCTGTACGAGGATAAAATTCTGCCGTTAGATATAACTGGAAATACAATTTATTATCTCGGACCTACACCTGCAAAGGAAGGTCAGGTAATAGGTTCGGCTGGACCTACAACCAGCAGTCGTATGGACAAATACACTCCACTTCTTTTATCTAAGGGATTAAAGGGTATGATAGGTAAAGGTAAGAGAAGCAAGGAAGTAATTGATGCAATTATAGAGAATAAGGCTGTCTATTTTGCAGCAGTTGGCGGAGCAGGAGCACTTCTTTCCAAATGTATCAAGAAATCAGAGGTAATTGCCTATGATGACCTTGGAACTGAGGCAATTCGTGAAATGTATGTTGAAGATTTTCCTTGTATAGTTGTAATTGACAGCGAGGGAAATAACTTGTATGAGACAGCAATAAGGGACTATCTTCAAAAGTAGATTTTAATAATAAATATTAATAACAAATATTAAAATATGGTTGACAATCTTGGTATAATTTGCTATTATATTCAAGCGTGTTATAACACAAACTAAATACAACCAAATCATTGGTAGGATTTAGGCACTAGGAGATGTACTCAAGTGGCTGAAGAG
>CAVELH010000094.1:0-1658 GCA_963616385.1 bacterium
GATATATACAATACCACACTGTGCTCTTTCTATATCATAGTCAGCCGCCTGTATAAGCTTCAAAAGAATATTCTCAACATCCTCACCTACATAACCTGCCTCAGTAAGTGTTGTAGCATCTGCAATGGCAAATGGTACATTGAGCAGCTTAGCCAAGGTCTGTGCAAGATAAGTCTTACCAGAACCAGTTGGTCCTATCATAATGATGTTGCTCTTCTGTAACTCTACATCAAAGTCACGCTCAGCTAATATTCTCTTATAATGATTGTAAACTGCCACGGAAAGTACCTTCTTGGCATTCTCCTGACCAATTACATAATCATCTAGAAATTCTTTAATCTCTTTTGGCTTAAGTAAATTGATATCTGTGTCGAGCAGTTCATCCTCGAACTCATCCTGTATAATCTCTGAACAAATCTCTATACATTCATCACATATATAGACGTTAGGACCAGCAATAAGCTTTCTTACCTGCTCCTGACTCTTATTACAGAACGAGCATCTCAGCTTCTTTTTATCATCAACACGATTAGCCATATAGCCACCTCTTCAAATTATACTTCCTTACAATTCTCTACAAGGAAATCAAGAGCCTTTCTGGATGCAACATCCCTCTTAAGTGACTCCATCTCCTTGTCACCCATTAACTCCTTAATCTTCTCAGGCTCCATCTGATAGCTTGCTGCCATGTTCTGGATTTCCTCATCAACTTCCTCGTCTGTAGCTGTTATATTCTCAGCATCAACAATTGCCTCAAGGATAAGACCTGACTTAATTCTTCCGATAGCATCAGGCTTAACTCTCTCAAGCATATCCTCTTTTGTTGTGTTCATGAGCTTAAGGTACTGCTCCATCTGAAGTCCCTGATACATCATGTTCTGAGCAAACTCATTAAAGATTCTCTCCTGATTGTAAGCTATCATTGGCTCAGGAATTTCAACCTCAGCAGTCTCAGCTAACTTCTCCATTATTCTGTTCTGCTTCTCGCGCTTAACTTCTCTTTCCTTCTTAACCTCAAGAACCTTCTTAACATCTTCCTTGTAATCAGCGTATGTCTCAAATGAAGAAACCTCACTTGCGAACTCGTCATCTAACTCAGGTAACTCTATCTCATTGATTGAGAGAAGCTCTACCTTAAATACTGCTGGCTTACCTGCAAGGTCATCTACATGATAATCCTCTGGGAATGTTACATTAACATCGAACTTGTCTCCAATACTCTTACCAACAATCTGATCCTCAAATGTATCTATAAATGAATGTGAGCCAAGTGTAAGCTTATAATCTTCACCCTTACCACCTTCAAATGCTTCACCATCCATGAAGCCCTCGAAGTTAATTGTAACCTCATCATCCATCTTAGCTGGTCTGTCCTCTACAGGTATAGATCTTGAGTTCTCCTTCTGAGTCTTTAAGATTTCAGCCATAACCTCATCCTCAGTTACCTCTGAAGGAACCTTCTCTATCTCAACACCCTTATACTCGCCAACCTTAATCTCAGGCTTAGTTGCAACCTTAGCTGTGAATATAAAGCTCTTACCCTTCTCTATCTGCTCAACATCTATCTCTGGATTAGATGTAATCTCAAGCTCACAATTCTCGATTTCCTTTGGATAATACTCATTTATAAGCTGATTTGCAGCATCTTCATAAAAGAT
>CAVELH010000094.1:1668-9147 GCA_963616385.1 bacterium
CATTAGCAGCGTCCTCGTAAAATACTGCTGCACCATACATCTTCTCAATATATGTCTGTGGTACTTTACCTTTTCTGAATCCTGGTACAGAAAACTTACTCTTCTGCTTGTTATACGCATTTGTAATAGCCTTTGTAAATTCCTCAGCAGGCACTTCAATTGTAAGCTTTGCCATGCTGCCTTCTAATTTTTCTACTGATAAACTCATTTGTCTTTTTCCTCCTTGTATTGCGTCCAAAAGCACTATTCATCAGATTATAACATAATAAAAACCTTAAGTCTATATTTTTGAAGAAAAAACAATCAGAAAAACAAACAAAAAACAGGCTCGTCTATATAATATATGCTAATAGAATATTATTATCACTATTATATAAACAAGCCCTTATCTTTGATTTTATATCTCAGAATGTTTACAGATTACTTGCCAGACATCTGCTGCTCCTGTCTCTTAATCATCTGTCTTACCATTTCTCCACCAACTGAACCTGTCTCACGAGATGTAAGATCTCCGTTATAGCCCTGCTTAAGGTTTACACCTATCTCGCTTGCAACTTCCATCTTGAACTTATTCATTGCCTCTTTTGCTTCAGGTACACTTGTACTGTTTGAGTTTGTCATAATATTCTCCTCCAATATATATAAGTTTCAGACATCATTTGTCTTAATCTTATTATTATATTTTTTGAAAATATTATGACTGGTAATTTATTCTATTTGTTTACTTTTCTTAAAACAACAACGCCAGCACCCGATACAAACATCATAAATGCAACAGCTACTATAGGAAGTGCATCTCCTGTCTTAGGCGAATCAGCAGAGCCAAGGTATGTATATGAGTTAGGTCTTGTGGTAGGTGTATTAGCATTTCCATCTGGTGTCTGTGAATTGTTTCCATTTCCTCCTATATTTCCACCATTGTTGTTGCCATTGTTTCCACTATTGTTGCCCTTGTTTCCACCAATTTCTCTTGCACCAAATGTAGCTGATATAACCATATCACTTGTAACACTGCTGTAATCCGAATCCCATCCAGAGAATACATATTCGTATTTATCGGTAGGATTCTTAACAGGTGTCTCTGTAGGTGGAGTTGCTGGTTCTCCCTCCTTAACAGTTTCAACCTTCATGGTATTACCATTTCCATCCTTCCATGTAACCTGATATGTCTTATCTGTAGGTACTATTCTGTACAATGCATATACTGAGAAGTATCTGGTTGTTATAGTAACATAATTGTTAGTTATTACTGTATCATCAGCATTTGCCCAATTCATAAATGAATAATTAGAGCCTTCACCATGAACTGATGCAACATATATCTTCTGTCCTGCAAGGTCTCCTAATGGGAAGGATATGGTAACCGGATTGTACAATTCTGGAATTCGTGCAGGAGTATTGTTTACATACTCTCCGTTTGCATCCTTAACCTCTTTTAATACATATAAGTTAATGTATCTCTCTATAACCGCATTATCAGCAAGCTTAGCTGCGAATATGCTCTGCTCTTCCGGACTTATATCCGATACATCAATATAGCTTGCATGAAGTGATATATTTATACTTCCACCTGCCTCAAGCACTGCGATATCCGCATCAGTAAGAATACCCTTATATACAGAATTATCATATATGCTATCAAGCTGGTCTGCTGTTATATTAATTGAATCATCCTCAATCACAACACTTGTATTATATCCATTAAGAACAAACTTAATACCACCATTTAATGCATAGTCATCAGGATAAAGAACACCACCATTGGAGATTGTAACTGCTGCTGTCTTGGTGAGGACTCCATTAGTAGCAACTATGCGGTAAGCCCCATCTGAGAGATTGGTAAACAGATAATCGGTATCATCCGCATCATCTAATCTTACACTTGCAACAACTGTATTTGCCTCATAAAGACTTACATATATCGGATAATCCTTATGTGTAACATCATCTGCATATGTAACACTTCCGTATACGGAGCCTGTAGCTCTCTGGCTTAAGGTTCTGAAGCTTCCCTCATATACCTTCACCTCACCCTTTTCATTGCTTGCATATACCTTATAATCATATACAGTATTAGCATCAAGACCACGGAAGGTTGTATTGATATTAATATGCTTTCCTGTTACAGAATCATTCATAAGACATTCTCTATATGAAGTATCACTGTGTTTCTTAAGTGCTATATAATAATCATTTACATCATAGGTTCCACTTATTATATCTGCCTCAAGATAAGCACCTGATGTTGTAATATTAGTTACAGGAGCTACATTAAGTGCAAGTGGCTGATATGTAAACTCATCTGACTTATTGCCTGCTTCATCCTCAACAACAAGCTTATATAGCTTTGAGCCTTCTGCCTTGAAGCTTCCGACAACCGCATTCGTTTCCTCTGTAACATCTATAGCTATGTCATTTAAGAATACTCTGCTTGTAACTATTCCACTTGTACTATCCTTAGCACGGAAATTAATGTACATATTGCCATCATCACCTATTGTAGCATTAATTATCTCTATAGTAGGTGATACTGTATCAACCTTGATTATCTTTGTTGCGTGAGCACTCTCTATTCCAGCCTCACTTACACTCCATGCCTCAACAGTAACCTCTCCCTGAGCTGTAAGTTCAAAGTCTATGTGCTCAGTGTTAGATGGAACAGGCATCTGATTAGATGAACCATCCGTCGTAATCTTATAATATGTAGTTACCTTTACATTATCACTTGTAAGTGCCTTGCAATCAATAGATACATTTGGTGAATCCTCACCCTTATACCATCCATTGTTACCCTCTATTCCATCTACGGTTATAACAGGAACATCCGGTACAGTATTAGATAATTTGTTAAATGTTCTATCGGTTGTACTTACATTTCCAGCATTATCTGTAGCTATAATTCTATACTTTCCACTGCTAACAATCTTATACTCTAACGCCATTGCATAACGCTCATCGTCATCCTCAGGTACCCACTTTTTAATTGATACCTCGTCATTTCCGTCAATCTTAACAAGCTCTACAGAAGCTATACCGCTCTCATTTGCACCCTCTGTAACATCGAATGACATAAGCACTCCTGACTGGTATATCTCAGAATCTGCTATAGCATCTACATCAATAACAGATGGCTTGCAGTCCACATTGTAAGGACCTGCCTCTGGCAATGTAACTGTGTTACCTGCGTTATCCTCAAGCTCAGCCGATATAGTATATGAACCTGCCGGCATATCATCACCTGATATGCTATACTTAAATATATACTCATATATCTTTGCATAGTTATCTGCCTTGTTCACAATAGAACCAAGTACACTTCCCGCTGTCTCTGTAGGTGCCGGTGATATTACTCCATCAAGTGTTTTAATGCTCCATGTAAGCTTATCTACACCACTCTCACTATCTGACGCATCAACAGAAAGATTAAGTTCGTTGTACCATATATCAGAGTTAGCATCACTTGTAATTGCTGTCTGTCCATCAGGTGTTGTAACTACTATATCTGCACTCTCTATATTATTCTCAATCATCCACTCGTAATAATCTCTGTCGGTACTTAAATCCGAGAAATCATCAAGTCTTATTTTATTTCTGATTGACTGATTTGTTGCCTCATTATCTGCATAAACGACAAGCTGTCCACGCTGATTAAGAGATGTACCTATATTAAATGTAGCTACATAATAATCTCCATCCTTGATTGAGTTAAATGCTACCTGTGTCTCTGCTCCTGATACTCCGCTGTCATCAACAAAGTAATAATGTAATGTCTTACATGCACTCTCATCAGATGTGTAGTAAACTGTTATGTTAATATTCTCTATACCATCTCTTGAATGATAATAAGAACCAAATCCAAATTCCTTTATGTATTCCTTTATAGAGGTTGGTGAAACTACAACCTTCTGCAATACAGGTCCCTTAGTATCTACATTGATACCTGTCAATGTAACTATCTTAGTAATTGCACCTGAGGCTGACATCATCTGGAATCTTATTGTTCCATTGGTCATATCCTCAATGCTTATACTTGATGACCAGCCAAGGCTCTTAACTGTAGCAGGACTGGTACCCTCTGCTATGTCATCCTCTCCACCAGATAATCTTCTTATCATTGTATATCCATTAGTAGGTGATATAGTAAGTCCCTTATAATATCCACCATATAAATCTCCAGTTAAGATATATTCTGACTTACCATCTAATCTAAGCACTGTAAATGACTGTGACAATCCACTTGCATCGATTGTATAATTCTTACCTGTACTGTCAATGGAAGGACTGATTGTATATGTTCCAGGATTACTGTACTCAGTTCTTGCTGTATCATATCCTTTGAATCCTATCTTATCTCTTATGAATTCTGTTGAATCCATGGCTGCATAGGTTGACTGGTCTGCTGTTGAAAGCTTAGCCACACTGTCCTCTGTAAGCTCCAATACATAATCTGGTGTTTTTTCTCCAAAATAAATCTCATCAGATTCACCATCAGCAAGACTCATAACTATTGAGAGCGTTCTCTTCTCAACTGTACCAATTCCATCTATTGTAAGCTTGCTGCTGCCATCTGTCATGCCATTTATGACATATTTACCAGCTGCTGTTCCATTCAGAGCAACACCTGATAAGGTTATTGCCTTTCCTGTACCCGCATCAGCAGAGTCAAGCTCAGCAGACTGATCAAATGTAACATTAACATCTGAAGCATCTCCGCTAAGAACTCCATCTAATGAAGCTGTTCCCTGAACATCTATATTCGTAAGACCGTCATACTGTTTTGTAGGTGCATCCTTACCATTAGAGCTCTTAACTGATTCCGGAACGATCGATATAGGTCTTGGATTTACAACTATAGTTATCGGGAATGTGAATATGTCCCCACTCTTATTATCATCAGTAACTTTAAGTTCAATTTCCACACCTGTTGTAACATCACTAACATAATTAGTTGAAAGGAAGGTCACTCCCGTATTATCATCAGATGTTGCACCAATACTATAGCTCAATCCATACTGAGCCAGCTTTCTGCTATCATCATCTGATATTGAGTAATTAAACTTTGTGCCTGTCTCATTTGTCAGATAAATAGCGTTTATACCAGCACTGAGTGTATCTCCATATGTAGTAGTTATAGTTGCACCGCTGTCTCCAACTGATACCACATCTGTATCTGCTGTTGTAAGCTTGACATTCTTATACTCCCATTCAGCTTTTACAATATATGATGTTATATTAGGATCTTCCTTCACATCTGACTTAGCCTCAAATAGCTCTGAGACATTAATCTCTGTACCAGTTTTATACTTAGTTCCATTTATATCCCACGCAACTATAGAATATGCCTCACTTGATACGTTACCATCCATCGTACTATCTGGAAGTGTAACTGTCTGTCCATATGTACATTCAATAGGTATAGTGCTATTTCCTGAAACTACAATGTTCTTATCTGAATTCTCTGCAGTTTCAGCCTGACTGTCAAAGGTTACAGGTAACTTATACGCTTCATACTCAACTGACATTACAATTGCATCTACATATCCTGTAGGTGCAATTGTTATGCTGCTATCCTCTCTGTACGAAGCACTGTTATAGTTAAGTCCGGTATATTTATAACCAGTCTTATACGCATCATATTCTGCCGCATTACTAACAGTATATGACACACTAGGATCAATTACACCCTGTTCTCCAGCAACCTGTATATATGAAGTCTTTATCAGTGCATCACCATCCATTATATTAAGCGGATAGCTTATTCTGGTTGCCATGAAATAAAGATTATATACACCGCCAGCTTGAACATCTCCTTCATTAAGTTCAACTGACGTTCCTGTCAATGGAGTTCCAGTGCAGCTACGATTTGTGTACCAATCAGTGAATGTAAAATTACTGCTCTGAGAAGAATCTCCGGATATATACGTTGCCTTCACTTCATTGTTTGGAAGATCAACTGTATATTTACCATCAATATTCTGCACGGTAGCTGAACCACGAGTAGTTTCTATTAATGACGCTCCCTTTATAACACTAATATAATTAACTGTAATAGCGTCATCCTGACTATATGTAGCAGCAACATCTGAATTCTGTGACATAAGCTCCGTATCATAAGCCGCATCGCTTCCACTTGCAACACTTCCGGCTTCCGTCAAAGCTGCCTCATCCTCCCCAGCAGCAGATGACGTAAGGAATAGTGACTGTGTAATAAGAAGTGCAACTATCATAACCGATGCCATCAGCCTCTTTCCGTTGCCCTTGCCCCAATATACAGCATGCGAAACAGCACTGATAATCGCCACCAACGCAAGTGTCGGATATACCATCAGCCTGTGTTTTTTTCCGAAATCAAGTAATCTTCGAATGAGCTTGTCCTTCAAATTCATTGTCCCACCTCAATATCCCCTGTGCAGGGATGTCCTTTCTGAAAATATAATTTATATTCTTGTCATTCTCTTCACGTTTATTGTTATATATAAATAATTATAAATGCACACAATTATTCATATTATTTTTAAATAATATCACATTACATGATAAAATGGAATAACTATTTATATTTTTACACAAAATATGGTGTGTGTGTGGATTAAATATCTCTATTTTGTACTTTTACAATATGATATTCAAATGAATCATTCATCCAAGAAATATATCGGAAAAAAATTAATAATACTTAAGAGAGTAAACTTACTTAAACCAAATCTGTTTCCACAATGGCATATATCTTCCTTCATAAAAAGCCTTAAGATTGCCATTCAGATAATTCTGCTCTCTGGTAACCTCCTCATCAGTCATACCCCGATGATAGAATGGTTGTTCCTTGACTAACACCTGATTATAATATGTCTTATACTTCTGCTCAATAATCTCTAAATCAGCCTTCATATCGTGGTCTTTATCCTGTTGTCTCTTATTGCCCATACAAAAACCCCCTTGTTCTTTTGATGTGAGTTTCATTTTATCCTTTTACAATATGAAGGTCAATACTTTAATCAAAATGCAACAAATAAGCTCAAATGTATATTATTACATTTGAGCTTATAACTGTATAAATATATTGTAATTGTTCCTTAATCAGGATATATAAGTCTCTCATCAGATATGTTCAAAAGAACCTCATCAAGGAATTTCTTACTTAAATATCTTGCCATAGGAAGATTCATATCTAAGTAATTTCCACAATCTCTTGCACATGCGCCCGGCACATCATCATAGAACTCACTCATAAATGTATATAGTTCCTTCATAAGAGGTATTATATCCTTTGACTCATAATCACCTGCAAGAATAAGATAAAATCCTGTTCTACAACCCATAGGTCCAAAATATATTATCTTGCCGCCATATATCTCATGGTTTCTCAAAAAAGTCGCTGCAAGATGTTCTATCGTGTGAACCTCAGCAGTGTTCATTACAGGCTCATAATTAGGTCTTGTCATCCTTATATCAAATGTTGTGATAACATTACCATTTACA
>CAVELH010000095.1:0-7616 GCA_963616385.1 bacterium
GATATAATAAGTTGACTTTGCTGACATAAAAAACACGTTGCACAACATATATAAAGCAGTTGCAATCACCAAGGTTGTAAGAAGGAAATTAAGCCTGCGCCTGAATACATATTCTGTTGCCTTTCGGAGCAGAAATCTAATTTGCATATCAAATCGCCTCCTTATCAATCGTGAATTTGGCAGCTTTGTAAACCGGTGTCAGCACCAATACAAATGAAACCAGAACTACAAACAGCACAGAGACTACAGCTTTTTGTATATCGATTGAAATGTCGATTAAAGCAAAATGAGAAAGACAAGCTTCAATTAACAGAACTGCTACCACCGCACTCGAAGATACTAAAAGCATCTGTCTGTAAAAAAGAAAAAATAATTTCAAGTCCGAATACCCAAATATTTTCCGGATAAGCACTTCCTTTTTCCTTCGCAAAATCCAGAACTCCGATATTACAACACAATTTATGATTGCAAAAAAAGTGATTGTATTATAAAACTTCTCATCTGCATTTTGACTGCCAACCTCTATGTATCGCTCTGAGATGCTGCTATACTCGGCATGCATTTCCTTACAGAAATCAGAAATCTCCTGCTTCATATCTGTATAGTTTGAATCACATTCCAGCGAAAAAGCATCTGACTTAGTTAATTGCTCTGCCATCTTTGAATTTTCCAGAAACAGAAGCTTATAATTCAAGACGTCTGTTTTCTTACTTTCTATAACCCCTGCCACCAAAATCTTGTTACCATCTATCGAGATATAATACTCCCCATTTTCAGTAATACATTGCTCCAGCATTTCTTTACCTACATATATCTCACCAGCATCATTCATCACTTTTACCATATATGGCAATGGTTCTGCCTGTTTGATAATTACCTCACACTCCTGATACTGTTCCAACGAATCTAAGTAAACATACGCCCCTGTTACAATAATGTTGCCGGGTAGTTCCTTAAGCCTTTCTATTACCTTTTCACCATCCGACGTGTTCAAAAGACTTATGCTGTACATATATTTGTAGTTGTATGCATTGACTTCACTGATTGCATACTCCACCTTCTGGTAAATAGAGGCTGCATTTAAAAAGGCAAAAAAAGATACTGCTATCCCTACAAGCAAAAGCCACGTTGATAAATGTCTGAATAACCCCCTCATATGCATCCCCTATCTATCTTTAAATCTTGACACTTACCTCAAATGTATCGTCTGCCACCTTCAAATGAATTTTTCCGCCATGAAGCTTCACGATTTCATTTACTATTGACAAACCAAGTCCATGTCCGCCTGTCCGTTTACGGTTTTCTTCCTTGGTATATGGTTTCAAAAGCTTCTTTGCGTCCTCTGTTGTAAGCAGTCCAGTGTAAGTATTTTGTATCTGATATGTGCCTTTACCTACTGTAATTTCTATCTGCCCGCCTTCCTCACCATGTAAAATTGCATTTTGAAGAAGGTTGTCCGCTAGCTGCCTGAGCATTGCCTCATTTCCGTGCATTGTTCCCTCTCCTGTCACGGAAATGCGCTGCTCATGTGCCTCCGAAAGCTCCTTGTATTTACGAACCAGATTCTCAGTCTGTGCACGCATATCGACATCTGTCTTTCTGTCAATTCTACCAGTCTGGCTAAACTTCGAGAAACCTAGCGACTGCTCTATCATTCGGTTCATATCTGCAATGTTCTTTAGCATTTCATCGGCATAGTACTCACGCTTTTCCGTATGCACATTTTCCTTAAGATTCTCTGCCATACCCGATAATATCATCAGCGGGCTTTTCAAATCGTGTGCCATTGCATTTGTGAGGCTTCGCTGATAGTCCTCAAGCTCATATCTTGCCTTAAGCCGCACATATGTAAACCTCGCCCATAAAGAGCTGATGATTAGTATGGCAAGTAAAAGGCTGCTTACAAGCTTAAGTGTGAAGCTACGGTATGCTTGGAAGAAATCATACTTATATGCAGTTACGATGGTATATCTTGTATTATCGTTATTGCTATCCTGCATTTCCACAACAGAGTACATCGCCTTTGTGAATGAAAATAGTCCACGCTCTGTTGTCTCCCAAGCACCATTTAGCCTGCTATCCTTCTTAAATTTGTTATATACACCATTTGCTACCTCCAATAGCTTAGGAATCTCTGGTGTTCTTGAACCAAGAACGGGATAATAGTGTGTCCCTTCCCGCACCAAATCCTTATAGTTTCCACGTACAGTTTCCATTCCTTCCACATGCTCTGGCGTAAAATCATATGTTTTCACCACATTCCAATGTTCATAACAAGTAATCGTGCTGAAATAAAACTGCCTACTGTCATTATCCAGATAAAAATTTCCAAATTCCATCCTATCTCCATTTTCATAATCTGAATATACGGAATATGTCATGTAATCTTGAAGGAACTCATCTGGCAACTCCTGTGCACATATATAATAGGAATCATTTAAGATAAGCGTCACCTGCTCCTCTTTTTCCCCTATCTGCTCATATCGGTCACCCACAAGATAATATTTCGGACTACTATCAATAATCATTTCTCCCGCATCACTATAAATAACAGAAGCAGCCGCAGATACGCCATCAAACAGCCCGTAATACTCTCTTATTGGAATCACACGATACAAAAATGCACCCAACTGTTCATCAAATGCTTTTCCAGCTTTAATCCCCATCTCCGTCATTTGCTCGTAACGACTTGTAGTATATCTCTCGATACTTTCCTGTACATCACTCATTTCCTGTTCAGCATGATTCTTTGACTGATTTAAAATATAATAAAAATACCCAACGCCTCCCATACCAATAATCAAAAACACAATAATAAACCGTTCCAGCCATACCATCCAGAACTTCTTTCTTTTCAGATATCTATAGTTAATCCGGTTTTGTTGCGCAGCCCTTCGCTCTGCACGTTTTTTCTTACGAAGCTCTCTCTTTTTTCTTTTATATTCAAAATCTGGTAAAATCGTAAATTTCATATGCACCCCTCCATTTTCATATCTACATAAACACATTGGCGTTTATCTATCCCACCTGTCTGCCATTTTATAACCCTTTCCCACAACGGTCTGAATCATTTTACCAGCCTCACCAAGTGCATTTCTAAGCTTCTTAATCTGATTATCTACCACACGGTCTACCCCCATATAATCATATCCCCAAATATGATTTAATATTGCATTCCTCGACCATACAACATTTTTATGTTCCATTAAAAAACGCAAAATCTCATACTGTTTGTTCTGTAAATGAACTTCCCTGTCACTTACAAATACCTGACAGCTCTGTTTATCCATACAGATATCTCCACAGGTGATTGTCATTTTCTGTTCCTCTTGTTTTGTTCTCCTAAGAATTGCAAGAATCTTTGCATACAGGGTTGCAAGCGAAAATGGTTTTACAATATAATCGTCACATCCTAGTCCATACCCCCATAAAATATCCTCCTCGCTGCCACGCGCTGTCAGAAATACGATTGGAACCATATCGTTCTTCCGTATCATCCTGCAAAGCTTAAACCCATCTGTATCCGGAAGCATCACGTCAAGCAAAATCAGGTCAAATGTCTTATTGTTGATTGCATCTTCACAGGCTTTTCCGTCCTCTGCAAGAGTAAGCCGCATGGTATTTTTTCCTTTCTCGTCAATGTAATCAGCAATAACTTCCCGTATAGATTTATCATCCTCCACTAATAATATCTGATACATATGTTACTCCCCTTTTCATAATTACTACTTTCCTATATAATACAGGATTAATGTGTCCTTCGTATATACTATGGAAAAGATTTTATAAATATAGCCGCGGAAATAATGTACACAAAAATCATGCTTTTTATGTCACACCACTACCACGGCTATTTATATTTTAGAGACGTCTTTAGTTTACATATAATATAACTGTAACTTTTCCTGCATATATTCTCCTTATTTATAGTTCCCACTCACAGCAGGGTTCTCTATTACCACACTGAAAATACTATTCCTGCAAGCGGCGACAGCACAATCATAATCATGGAAAACGTAAAAGATTCCACCGATATAAGTGTTGCCCGCTGCTCAGATGGAAACATTTCCTGCAAGATTGCATCTGTGCGCACCTGCAATGCATCATCGCTGCATGCCGCAACAAATCCACCTAGTGTCATAAGCACCGCAACGCCTGTATGCTCGATTAAAACGCCACATAAAACAAGCACAGACGTTATCACAAATACTAAGCGATACCGCAATTTCTTACAACACAAAATTAACTTTGCTCCAAGAATTCCTCCCATCTCCATGATGAACAAGGATATTCCAAGTAAATAATCCGGCATACCTGTCTGTGGCAGCTTCGCCTGTAAGAAAAACAACAATACAATATCCACCGCTCCGACAAAGGAATTGCATGTCATAAGAAATACTGCCCGTTTCGCCTCTTTCAGAAAACGCAGACTATCCATGAAACATTTCCCAAGTTCTTTCCATACTGATTTAAGCACCACCTGTTTCTGCTCCGTGCATATATAACCAAAACGAATCTCGCGTAGTGACAACAGCACACCAATCTGAATACCAGTCACCAAAATATCCGATGCATATGCAATCTTATATCCAACAAAAAGTGCAAAACCCGCACACAATGTAGAGATACCATTACAAAGCCGATACAAAATCAACTGATTGGATGCATAGCGCTCATAGCGTGATTCCTCACCAACCGATTTCAACGAATCATAAGCAAGCGCATCACCAGAACCAGAAGAGAAATTATAACTGACCGCGAAGCACGCGATTGCCACACAAACCATCGTCAGATTCTTTGAGCAAATCATGCAGATACTTCCAATTACACGCATAATACTGCTCACCACCAGCATATGCTTTCGTCCAAATACATCCGCAAAAACACCAGATGGTATCTCAAATGTCAGACTGAAAATATGAAACACCGTTTCTGCAATTCCTATTTCGACCAGACTGTAACCTCTCGATGCAAGAATTGCAACCCACGCGCCCGTCAGCGACAGATTGCCTAATATGGACGCAGTGTACAACTTAGATATTTGTTTTTTTATTTTAAACATAAAAAATCTCCTTAACTTATATTTTATCGTTAAGGAGATAATGTACCTTATTTTACATAGAATTGCTCTGATGAATCAGACTTTATTCTTGAAAAAAGGCGCACTATCCCCGTAAGGAGCGAAAATGTAACCTTTTTTCAATTGCAATGTTGTCATCTTCCAGAACATTGATTTCTTCCTTTTCATTGTATTAGTTTCATTCTATATTGCATAATGGAATCCGTCAAGGAGTCTTTATAATTACATAAAAACTCTCCTAAGAGTATCTATTACATCTTGATTACCTAATTCATAATTTTTTAATAAATTAGCATCAAACGGTTCTTGCTCCAATGATGCTATAAAGCTATCAATATCCGTCTTCACTGTTTCGGGAAGAGCAGTAATGCTTTCAAGCATAAGTTCCGCAGCAATTCTAAGTACATCCTTTTTATGCTTCTTGATATCATCCGAGTCTATCTTTTCCCCACTTTCTTTTCTCTGTTTCAAATCAAGATATGCTTTGGTCTTAAACAAAATCAAATATTCGGGACGAAGGACAGAAAGTCCGTCTACAATAACCTTACCTGCTAGTAACACATTATAATAATCATCATTAAGTAAAATAGCTGACAGACTTGAAACAGTATCATCAATATGAATTGGTGTAATTCCAGTCATCTCACGCAATTCAAAATCACTCCTGCAAAACAGTTCTACCATCTTAGGAAATGAATCATCTTCTGGCTTATCAAATCTATAAAATTGAGGTTTTTCTCCATTGGTAGCCTTATTTCTATATTTACCATCCTGTATAAAATCCCAGAACTTCTCTCCAAACTCTGGCGTTAATGCCTCCACAATTAAAACCATGTCAAGATCTCTTGTTGCTCTAAACACTGTATCATTGCTTTCAAATAGAATATCACAGGCAGCTCCACCTATAAGAACATACTGTTCTTCATATTTTTCAAAATATTTTCTGAATGTATCTAATCCTTTTACCATACATACTCCTCTAACATCTCTTTAATTGAAATACTGATTCTTTCATCTTGTTTTTCCAGTTCCGTGATGGATAATGCCACACTAAGTGGATCTTCAATTCCCTTATTTTCAAAATCAACAAAGTATCCAAGTTCCAAAACAACACAACCAATTTCTTCTCCCTGGTGAACTTGTTTCATCTTCTTAATCCCACTCTCTGCAATTTCCTTTTTGGTTATAGCGTACGTAGGATAATCATTATCTGATAACAACGAGTATTCACACAAAGCACTAATCCCTGCCTTTTTATCTAGATGAATATTCTCTGCAAGTTCATATCTGGCAATAACTGGATTTCTTAAAACACTCTGTATATCATCCCATAGTTTTTTTGTATCTGCAGGCACCGTGATTACTCTCGACTTCCCCTTCATTCCTAGAATATCTACATTCAAATATTCAATTTCATCAAAACATCTGCTGACAGACATTTTGGTAACTCCAAGCTTTACTGCTGCAGCTGATACAGTTACATTCTCCCACTTTTCATACATAGCAACAAAAATAATCCTCTGTGTTAAAAAAGAAATCAAATGAACCGGAGCAATATCCCTTTTATTCTCATTAGATAGCAGTAATCCTATAAATGGTAAATACACCTGTTTATTCTTCAGTACAAAAGGAATTCCTTCTTCCACAAGCTTCTCCTTAATATAAAAAGTTGTAGAATCTAAAAAAATAGCACAATTAAGTCCTGCCACTTTTTCAATCTTAGCTCGATCCTTTCTTAACATTACAAGAGAAGCATCATTCCTTGGTCTTATTGCTATCCACGATTGACCATTTGTTTCCACTTTATAAAAGTGGTATCTTCCTTTATAAGCTAACGGTAACTTATCATTCAAATATTCTGTTTCTTCTATTGAAACACTCTGTCGCAGTGTTTGTTCTAAAAAATCTTTCATACA
Organism: bacterium; assembly: GCA_963616385.1. Classification (GTDB taxonomy): domain Bacteria; phylum Bacillota; class Clostridia; order Lachnospirales; family Lachnospiraceae; genus Coprococcus_C. The sequence continues at coordinate 6,997 of CAVELH010000095.1, forward strand.
ATCACCTTCTTTAAATTTGTAACTAATTTTATGTTACAAATTTAAAATATCATACGTTATCTCTTATTTCAAGGGAAAAATCAATTATAAAATTTACGTCCAGAATAATCACCGAACGTAATTTATTCCAAAACATTTGCAGCATCATCTTCTAAAATAATGTTGGATCTGCCCCATACCATGTCTGTACATCATTTTCTGCTGTTACATTGTCAATCCAAGCGACACCAAATATATACTTCGTTGTCTTAGTCTCTTCCAAAATAAGATATGAAACACCATTTTCCATATAGTCATTATCATAATCGTATATATCAGAAAAACGTGTTCCATCAGGATAATGTCCTACCTCACCTTCCATACCTATCGACAATTTAGTATTTCCTTTATAAAATGATTTCAATTCCAATCGTTCCCCTGATTCTATTCCATCTTCTTTTGATGATATATACTTCTCAATTATGCAAGAAATTGTGTGTACTTTACCATCTGGAATAAAATTAACTTCTATACTATATCGCCCATCAATATCAGGACATAATTGGTCTGATACTCCAATATCCTTTTCTATATAATCTACTTTTTTATCATCTATATATATTTCAATATATCCTAATGGT
>CAVELH010000095.1:7626-9139 GCA_963616385.1 bacterium
AGCATAAAATCTCCTCCAAGCTTTTAATGTATTACCTCCATAAACACAAAAAAACTTATGGGCGAAATATTTTTTTCTATCCATAAGTTTAACATTATTGTTGTTTTGTTTCTATATATTTTAGATTAGATTTTGGATAAAACCTTATAAACGAAAAGAGAGTAGATAACCACTTATATAATGATTATCTACTCTCTTATTTTCTTAAAACACATCCAGATTTCCCATCATGTTACTACATCATTTTTTTCTTTTCTTTGCAGTACACCAATTACTACACCATTCTATTAAAAAATTGCACCATTTTATAATAATTTACGATAGGTTACATTTTTAGAAAAGAACTTAAAAAGCAAGTAAAACCAGCTATTTCAAGTGTTAGAAGCATTTACTTCTCGTCCACCACCTGAAAAATATAGAACTTCAAATAATAACTCTCATCCGCAGACCACAATATCGGATGATCTGGTGCCTGCTGCCTGAACTCCACCTGACGCAGTCTTTTGTGAACATTATTGGCAGCCTGATGTATAGTCTTTGTGAACAGCTCATAGTCCATAAAATGAGAACATGAACAGGTCACAAGGAATCCTCCGTCCTTAACAAGCTTCATTCCACGAAGATTAATCTCTCTGTAACCCTTAACAGCATTCTTTATTGAGCTTCTCGACTTGGTAAATGCAGGAGGATCGAGAATAACAACATCATATTTCCTGCCCTCATTTTCAAGGCGCGGAAGTAACTCAAATACATCCTCACAGATGAACTCTACGCGGTCATCTAATTTATTTAACTTGGCATTTTCTCTTGCCTGACACACAGCAAGCTCGGACGCATCAACACCTGTTACATGAGCTGCACCTGCAATTCCCGCATTTAAGGCAAATGAACCAGTGTGAGTAAAGCAGTCTAGCACCTCGGCACCCTTGCATAGCCTGTGTATGGACTTACGATTATATTTCTGGTCTAAGAAAAAGCCTGTCTTTTGTCCATCCTTTACATCTACCATATAATGTACACCATTTTCAACAATTTCTACCTTGGTGTCAAACTCAGAACCTATGAAGCCCTTGCTTCTTGCCATTCCCTCTTTCTCTCTGACCTTAGCATCACTTCTCTCATACACGCCTCGAATTTCAATTCCATCCTCACGCAAAACATCCTTCAATAAATCAACAATCTGCAACTTTAACCTGTCAATTCCTAAGGCAAGCGACTCTACAACAAGCACATCCGAGAATTTATCTATTACAAGTCCGGGAAGGAAATCTGCTTCTCCAAATATAACACGACAGCTGCTCGTATCAACTGTATGCTTTCTGTACTCCCACGCATTTTTCACACGCATTCTAAGAAAATCCTCATCTATGTCCTGATTCGCATTTCTGGTAAGCATACGGACAGTAATCTTTGACTTGCGGTTAATAAATCCTCTTCCCATAGGATATCCGTCGAAATCTCTCACAACTACTATATCTCCGTCCTCGCACGAGCCCATAATGCTCTGTATCTC
>CAVELH010000096.1:0-2255 GCA_963616385.1 bacterium
GGTTCAACCGTATACAACTCAAATCTTATAAAATAGTTTTATTATAGGAAATAACATTGATGTGCAAATTAGCGGGACATTTTTAATGTCTCGCTAATTTTATTTTATGTTGACATTTGGTTAGAAAAATGATTAAAATAGTCGTATACTTGTATGTTAGAAAAATGTGGAAAAAAGTAAACTGAGGGAGTATAATTTTGGTGGGATAATAAAGAGTTATCTGTTTGATATACAACCCAAAAATAAAACTGCCTATTATTAAAATAAAACAGAATGTGAGAGATTTTATGGAAAATATATTTTATCCTAAACAAATTAATAAATCCAGAATCAAAATTTTTGAAAATCAATGTTTTTTTGCTATGCCATTTTCTCAGGAATATACTAATTTATATGATACTTTAGTATTATACCTACAAAACGATGGATATAAGTGTATACGTGTAGATAATAATTTATCTGCATCTGTTCCAATAATAAATTTAATATTAAACGGAATTGCAAGCTCGCAATTTATCATTGTTGATATTTCCGAAACAAATGCAAATGTATTTTATGAATTAGGCATTACTCATACAATTAAAGACTTTGAAAATGTTTTTATTATCAAAGAGAAAAACGCAAAAACTCCTTTTGATATTCAGCATCTTCAATATATTCAATATGATAGAAATAATTTAAAAGAATTGGCGATTAAATTACTGGAAAAATTAAAAGCTAATCAGTATAGGAATTCATTAAAAAAAATATTATTTAGTAAGCAATTACTTAAATATGATGATGTAGATGATTTTGTATCATATTTTACTAAACAATTTGAGGAAAATAAAGTCTGCATTTATACTGAAATTTTAGATGATAATTGGATTTCCGTATACTCTAAAGCAGAGGTAACAAAGTCTATATGGGACTATGATGAGTTTTTAAGAAATGAAACTGCAAGAATTGATAAAAATGATTATATTGATTGTCTATTCAAAATATTGTTTGAAATGCTTGTGTCGATTTGCAGAATTGATGATATTAATATATATATTAATGAATTTTTACATTGTCAAAAGTATGGTTTATTGAACGGAAAGAGCCTTCTGTCATATCAGACTGATTTAGCAATTAAACTTGCTGAAAATTCCAGAGTTATAGAAGTATCTGTAAACTGGATTATTGAATATTTTCAACGTTCAAAATCAACTAACGTAGATTTAAACAGACATAAATTAGAAGCTTTTTTATTAAAAAATGATACAGAACAGATAAATGAATATATTATAAATGCTATATTTTCAGATAATAAATATGTAAGAGAACATATGGCAGATATTATTGGTGAAAAAAAATTGTTAGACGCTGAAGATAATTTAATAATACAGCTGAAACGTGAGCCTAGTATATATACTATTGCAAGTATAGTTGAAGCATTAGGAAAAATAGGTAGTAAAAAATCTATTGATGCTATAAATGAATGGTTAGAAAAAAATGCAGAAAATGCAATTAATAAGAGTGAGTATTTTGTACTCAAACATTTTAGAAATGCTATTCTTAGGATAGATGCTCAGCACACTTTAAAAAAATTTGATGGAAAATATCTTGATGTTTTGAAAGCAAATAACGAAATATAGATTGCATTTATGCAATCTATATTGTTATCGAAAAGGAATATGAATAATATTCTTCTATATTTATATTTTTATAAAAAAGTGTAAATATTAACCCTTTATATTTTTTCATAGTTATTGAATCAGACACATTATTATGTAAGCAATTCATCATAGATTGAAAACATTTATTAAAATAAAGATAAAAACATTTTTTATATCTATCATCTATGTAGCCATAAAGCAAATTGAATGTTTTAAAAAAATCTATTATATATTTTTCAGTAAAATTATGAGTTATGGATTCAGAATGCTGATAATAATATAAACAACTTCCTGTAATTATACCTATTTTTTTTGAATATAAAAAACTTAAAAAAGTAAACATATCATCTTCATATAATGTATCTGGAAAAGATAAATTATTTTGTATTAAGAAGGACTTTTTGAACAGTTTACAACCCACTAAAGGGCTTAAAAAAAATTCATTTTCCAAACTATGTGATAATAAATTTAATGAAGTAAAACTTGTTAAAGTATTATCATATATGTATTGATATCTACCACATATTTTGCTGTGTTTATAGGCGGTTTTTACTTCCCATACTACAATATCTATATCTGCATCTGATTCAAACTTGTTGATAGCTTTTTCAATAC
>CAVELH010000096.1:2265-9069 GCA_963616385.1 bacterium
GCACCCATACAAACATTATTTTTTACATATTTGATTTGTGAAAATTCATTAATATAATCATTAACTATTTTGCAACTATTATCATCAGAACAATCATCTACAACAATTATTTCAATATTTTTATATGATTGATTTATAACTGATTCTATGCAACGTGAAATATACAATTCACCATTATGCATTGGAATAATAACTGAAACGTTGGGTGTATTCAATATCTTATCCTCCTATTTAACAAATTTATCATATATAATAAACTTATATGTGTTATATAATTCAACAGATAACTCTTTATTATCCTCTAATTTCCATATTTCTCCTCGGATGCTTTGTCATCAAAATATTTTTCTGCTTAGCCATAGAAACGTGGGTGTATATCTCCGTTACATTAATAGAGCTGTGACCGAGCATTTCCTGTATGTAGCGGATGTCAACGTCCTCTTCCAGCAATAAGGTCGCAAAAGAGTGTCTGAACATATGCGGGGTTATGTGCTGGGAAATGCCTGCTAGGTTGCAGTACTTGACAATCATATTTCTGACAGATTGCTCTGACATGCGCGTGCCTGATGTGTTGATGAAAAAATAATTGTCATCATTTTGGGTGGTTTGATATATGGAAATATAATTCTCTAACGCGGAAATGACACAGTCATTACATATCTGGAGCTGCCTTTCCTTTGCACCTTTTCCATAAATGCGGACAACTCTGTCGTATAAATCAATGTCCTTGTATTTTAGAGAACAAAGCTCTGAAATTCTCATTCCGGTTGCAAACAACAGCTCAATGACGGCTATGTCGCGGGCTGTCTGACGTTTCTGAAAGTCCGTTTTGGCGTTTGCGTGACTGCTGTATATGGTTGATAAAAATAGTTCAATAGTATGAAGAGGAATGGTTTTAGGAAGTAAAAGCGGCTCTCTAAAACGAATTTGCATTTTGTTAAATGGATTAATTTCTATAAAGTCCCTGTACTCAAGAAAATGAAAAAATGCTTTAAGCGATGCGAGCTTTCTCTTTACTGTTTTCGGCTTGTAGCTGTTATGTAAAAATGCAATGAAACTCTCCAAAACTTCTCTGTTGATAAGTAGAACATTGTTTACATAATTTGGAGTTAAGAAGGCTGCAAACTGTTTAAGGTCTATAGAGTAAGCCTTTAGTGTTTTAGAATCCAGTCTTTTTTGTGTCCTGCAAAATGTGAGATAATCTTTGATGATGTCCTGTAAATTTTTCATTTATAAATTCCTTCTTTCTTTTGTAAATGCGATACTTGCTATCTTTATATGAAGTATTTATATCACATTTCCAATAATAACCAACCTGCCTATTGTCATCCATATATCATTGTGCTATAGTAAAAACACAACATATAGTTAAAAATTGATTGCAAAACACTATATACAGATGATTTGAGAGAAGAGGAGTTGAACCACCAAAATGGAAACAAAGACCAGTGTAATTAAGCGAAATGGCGAGGAGGTAGAATTTGACCTATCAAAAATAGTAAATGCTATAAAGGCTGCCAATGCTGAGGTAGATAATCTGCATCAGATGAACGAGTACCAGATACAGGCAGTTGCCGATAATATAGAAAATAAAATTGATTCCATGACACATGTAGCACATGTTGAAGATATACAGGATATGGTTGAGACTGGAATTATGGAAATGCGGGGCTATGAGGTAGCCCAGAAATATGTTCGTTACAGATATAAGAGAGAGCTCGCCAGAAAGACAAACACGACAGATAACGGTATACTTACCCTGATTGATAATATGAACGAGGAGATAAATCAGGAGAACTCAAACAAGAATCCTGTCATCAATTCTACGCAGAGAGATTATATGGCAGGTGAGGTGAGCAAGGACCTCACTAAGAGAATGTTGCTGCCGGAGGATATAGTTGCAGCACATGAGGAGGGAATAATACATTTCCACGATTCGGATTATTTTGCACAGAAGGAGCATAACTGCGACCTCATCAATCTGGAGGATATGTTGCAGAATGGAACTGTTATAAGTGAGACATTAATTGAGAAACCGCATAGCTTCTTTACCGCGTGTAATGTTACAACTCAGATTGTTGCACAGGTTGCAAGTAATCAGTATGGCGGTCAGTCATTTACGCTGTCGCATTTAGCACCATTTGTGGATGTGAGCCGTAAGAAAATTCGTAAGGCAGTACTCAGTGAGCGAAAAGCCTGCGGAGATTCCATAGATGATGAGACAGTTGACAAGGTAACGGAAATGAGGCTCCTTGAGGAGGTAAAGAGTGGAATCCAGACTATACAATATCAGCTCATAACACTTATGACATGTAATGGTCAGGCTCCATTTGTAACAGTATTTATGTACCTTGATGAAGTTCCTGACGGACAGACCAGAAAAGACCTTGCTCTTATAATAGAGGAGGTTTTGAAGCAGAGAATGCAGGGGGTAAAGAATGAGAAGGGTATCTGGATAACACCCGCATTTCCGAAGCTGATTTATGTCCTTGACGAGGACAATATAACAAAGGATTCTAAATACTGGTATCTTACTGAGCTCGCTGCAAAATGCACAGCGAGACGTATGGTTCCGGATTATATTTCTGCCAAGGTTATGAAGGAGTTAAAGAAGGGCGATGTATACCCTTGTATGGGATGCCGTTCATTTCCGACTGTTGAGGACAGCCAGAGAAATCCTGATGGAAGCAGAAAATACTATGGAAGATTTAATCAGGGTGTGGTTACGATTAATCTTGTTGACGTTGCCTGCTCATCTGAGGGAGACATGGATAAGTTCTGGAATATTTTGGATGAGAGGCTTGATTTGTGCCATAGAGCACTTAGATGCAGACATGAGAGATTGCTCGGAACAACCTCTGATGTTGCACCAATTCTGTGGCAGCATGGTGCTCTTGCACGTCTTAAGAAGGGCGAGAAGATAGATAAGCTTTTGTATAACGGATATTCAACTATATCCCTTGGATATGCCGGTATATGCGAAATGTGTGTCCGTATGCTCGGAAAGACAAATACATCAGACGAGGGACGCGAGTTTGCTCTTAAGGTTATGCAGCATTTGAATGATAAATGTGCAGAGTGGAAGGAAAAAGAGCATATAAGCTACTCTGTGTACGGAACTCCGATGGAGTCAACAACATATAAATTTGCAAAATGCCTACAGAAGAGATTTGGAATTATACCGGGAGTTACTGATAAGAACTATATTACTAACAGCTATCATGTCCATGTCACAGAGCCTATTGACGCATTTTCAAAGCTTAAGTTTGAGGCGGAGTTCCAGAGACTTTCACCCGGAGGTGCTATAAGCTACGTTGAAGTTCCTAATCTACAGAATAATACGGATGCAGTTTTGTCAGTTATGACATTTATATATGATAATATATTGTATGCGGAGCTCAACACCAAATGCGATTACTGTGAAAAATGCGGATATGACGGTGAGATTAAGATAGTTGAGAGTGATACAGGAAAGCTGGTATGGGAGTGCCCTAACTGCGGAAACAGAGACCAGAATACGTTGTCAGTTGCAAGACGTACCTGTGGATATATAGGAACTCAGTTCTGGAATCAGGGCAGAACGCAGGAGATTAAAGACAGAGTGTTGCATTTATAATTATATTGTTGAGAGGTGCTTGGAATGATATCGGCAAAGGCTTCAGAAATACTTAACAAAAAGTATATCGAAAATCTGCAACGTGAAGAGCAAAAGAAAAACAGAATGAGAAATGCAAACAGGGCAGATGAGGATGAGAAGGACAGACGTTGTCCGCTCTGTGGAGCACCATATCATTATCCGTGTCCGTGGAGGTAAAATATTATGAATATAACAGTATATCTTGGAGCATTTTCAGGCAATGATGTCTCAATGGAAAATGCAGTTAAGGAGCTTGGCACATGGATTGGAACAAGCGGAAATGCACTTGTCTATGGTGGCTCAAAGTCTGGTCTTATGGGTAAAATTGCAGAAAGTGTTATCGCGGCAGGCGGAAATGTAACTGGTGTAGAGCCTCAGTTTTTTGTGGAGCAGGCGGTACAGTATGATGGACTTACCGAATTGATAGTTACCAAGGATATGTCAGAACGAAAGGCTAAGATGATAGAGCTTGGAGATGCATTTATAGCATTTCCGGGTGGAACAGGTACATTGGAGGAGATTTCGGAGGTTATGTCCAAGGTTTCATTGAAACAGCTTAGTGCGCCTTGTATTCTCTATAATCTGGACGGTTATTATGACAGCCTTAAAAATCTGCTGCATCATATGATTGAGACAGGACTATCGTCTGAGGAAAGGCAGCAGGGGATATATTTTGCAGATAGCTTAGAGGAGATTAAGCAGATTATTTGTACATATAATTTGCCATAGCTTTAAACTATGGATAACTACGAATTTAATATATTTTCCAAATAAACAGATTACATTTATAATGACAGGCATGATAAATATTATGAAATTTGGAGGATATAGAAATGAGTAATTTGAGAACACCATTTAGATATGATTTTGTTGGAAGCTTTTTAAGACCTGAAAAATTAAAGAGAGCCAGAAGAAAGTTTGACGAGGGCGAAATTGATTATGCAGCATTAAAGGCAGTTGAGGATGAAGCTATTACAGAGCTTGTTGCCAAGATAAAGGAGCTTGGTTATCATGTGATAACAGACGGTGAATTTAGAAGAGCAACATGGCATCTTGATTTTATGTGGGGCTTTGACGGTGTAGGTCACACTCCAACTAAGACAGGACTTCCGTTCCACGGAGAGGCTGCGATGATTGACGATACTTATATCGTTGGCAAGCTTGGATTATCAAAGGAACATCCATTTGTAGAGCATTTTCGTTTTGTAAAGGCTTTGGAGGATGACAATACAGTAGCTAAGCAGACTATGCCAGCACCAGCACAGTTTTTTGCACAGTTCACGATGCCATTTAACAAGGTCAACACTGATAAGTATTATAGCAGTGAGGATGAGCTTGTAAATGATATTGTACAGTGCTATGGAAAGGTTATTAATGACCTTTATGAGGCAGGATGTAGAAATATACAGCTTGATGATTGTACATGGGGAATGTTTGCCGATAAGATAGGCCATACATTATATGGAACAACAAGAGAGGGAATTATTAAATTCCAGCAGTCACATAAGGATATCAATAATAAGGTCATTGCAAATGCACCAAAGGACATGGTTATAAATACTCATGTATGTCGTGGCAATTTCCACTCTACATATGCAAGCGAGGGAGCTTATGATTCAGTTGCAGACATTTTGTTTGGCGAAGAGAATGTAAATGCATATTTCCTTGAGTTTGACGATGAAAGGTCCGGTGGATTTGCACCACTGGCAAAGGTTTCCGGAGATAAGAAGGTAGTGCTCGGTCTTATTACAACTAAGTCACCGGTACTGGAGGATAAGCAGGTTGTGATTGATAGAATTCATGACGCAGCTAAATATGTTCCATTGGATAGACTTTATCTGAGCCCTCAGTGTGGATTTGCATCATGTGAGATTGGAAATAAGCTTACAGAGGAAGAACAGTGGGAAAAGCTTAAGCTTGTGAAGGAAGTAGCTGAGGAAGTTTGGGGCGAGTAGCAGATGCTTACTTGTTTAATTAAATTGTAGTATATCTGAGACAAATAACGACCTGTATATTAATAAAACGATGTACAGAGTCGTTATTTTTATGGTATGATGTATATGTTAATATTTTATTACTAATCTTGAGGAAAAAGATATCAAGGTTAACTTGGTGATAAATTTGCTGATAATGTAAAGAATTTTCAGAATTTTAATTTGTAGGAGTAGGCTAAAACTCTTTATAAAGAATGGTTTATAGATTGAATATGAAAGAGGTTTTGTATGGAAAATAATTCGGAAATTATTATATATAACACAGAAGATGGTCTTACAAAGGTTGAGGTATCATTCATAGATGATAATGTTTGGCTTACGCAAGATCAAATGGCAACCCTTTTTCAAAAATCAAAATCTACAATTAATGAACATATTAAAAATATTTATGAAGACGGTGAATTACAACAGGTATCCACAATGAAAAAATTCGGAAATTCCGAATTTTCTAAGAAACCGACAAATTATTATAATTTAGATATGATTATTTCTGTTGGATATCGAGTAAGATCGCAGCGAGGAGTTCAGTTTAGAATATGGGCAAGTTCAATTCTTAAGGAATATATGAAAAAAGGATTTGCAATGGATGATGAACGTATCAAGAATCTTGGTGGCGGAGGATATTTTAAAGAATTATTAGAACGAATTCGTGATATTAGAGCATCTGAAAAAGTGTTTTATCGTCAGGTTTTAGAAATTTATGCAACCAGTATAGATTATAATCCAACTGCGGAAGAATCTATTTTGTTTTTTAAGAAAGTTCAAAATAAAATTCATTTTGCAATTTCAGGAGAAACAGCAGCAGAAGTAATTTATAATAGAGCGGATGCTGAAAAAGAGTTTATGGGATTGACTTCTTTTGTTGGTGACCAACCCACTCTTAGGGAAGTAAAAATTGCTAAGAATTATCTTGATGAAAAAGAACTACATGCTATGGGACAATTAGTGTCAGGATATCTTGATTTTGCAGAACGTCAAGCTGAGAAAGAAATTCCTATGACAATGAATGATTGGTCAAAGCATTTGGATAAAATTTTGATTGCAACAGGAGAAAATTTACTAGAAGGAAATGGCACAATTTCTCATATAGAAGCGATGAAAAAGGCTGAAACTGACTGTTGTACCGACCCCCAAAAGTTAGACCTAAAAATCTAGCGATTGGAGGTCGGTATT
>CAVELH010000097.1:0-9058 GCA_963616385.1 bacterium
CCTTCTTAAGACTTGACTTTCTCTGTGGTTCAACAGGCTCATCATAAAATTCATCCTCCCATGAGTCGTCCTCATTGAGAAGCTCATTGATTTTCTGATTATTGACAGGAATCATTGATATGCTGTCGTTGGCTCTCAACTCACCCATCTCATTTTGAACAGGTGGATTCTGGAATGCATTTAACTGACTGTTCACATATGGATCCTTGTATGCACTTACATCCCTTATAGCCTTGACATCCTCCTTAGTCCATTCCTGAGTAGGACTGTTTGTAATAGCTGTAGGTGCTACAACTATATCTATATTAGGATTATTCTGTACTCTCTTCAAATCTGCGATAAGCGCACTTGCTGTAAGATATCTTCTCTCAGGCTTCTTCTGTGTCGCCTTAAGTATAATCTTCTCAAAGCTTGAATATATATCAGGATAATACTGTCTTGGCGGTATCATCTCACTCTGGATATGCATAAGTGCAACTGATACATTATTATCGCCCTCAAATGGAACTCTTCCGGTTACCATCTCATACATTGTGATACCAAGAGAATATATATCACTTCTCTCATCACTATAGCCGCCTCTCGCCTGTTCAGGTGAGATATAATGAACACTGCCCATAGCACCTGATGTAAGAGTGTTAGATGACGCTGCTCTTGCAATACCAAAATCAGTAACCTTAATATTGCCATTCTTAGATACAATTATATTCTGTGGCTTAATATCTCTGTGGATGATGTGATTCTCATGTGCTGCCTCAAGTCCTGAAGCAATCTGTATTGAGAAATCAATAGCCTCAGTCATATTGAGCCTGCCATTCTTCTCTATATATTCCTTAAGTGTAATACCATCTACAAGCTCCATAACGATAAAATATATACCATCATCATCTACTACATCATAAACATTAACTATGTTAGGATGTGTAAGCCCAGCTGCTGCCTGAGCCTCTATCTTGAATTTTGTAACAAAGTTCTTATCATTGCTAAATTCCGGCTTAAGTACCTTGATTGCTACATTTCTGTTCAATCTGTGACATCTTGCCTTATATACAATAGACATTCCGCCTGCGCCAACCACTTCAAGTATTTCATATCTATCGCACAATATCATTCCTGGTTTTAACATAACTTCTATCCTTTCTGTTATATTCCTCTAATTAATTACTCTGATATGACGACAACGGATATATTGTCTGAGCCACCATAGTAGTTAGCCCTGTCAACTAACGCCTGTGCTATATCCTCAAGCTTATAGTTATCAACTACAATGTCTCTAATCTCGTCATCCTCTACCATATTGGATAATCCATCTGAACATAACAAATATTTATCCTCAGAATTAATATCTATCTCAAAGAAATCAGGTATTACCTCTTCTTTAGATCCCATAGCTTTCGTAATAATATTCTTCTCCGGATGGTTTCGCCCTCTTTTTCTCTCAAGCTCACCCTTCCTTATAAGCTCCTCAACCAAAGAATGATCCATGGTTATCTGCTTAATCTCCGAATTAACAACATATAATCTGCTGTCCCCAACATTCGCAACATAGAGCTTCCCCTCCTGTGCAACGGCAACAACCATGGTTGTACCCATACCTGTAAGCTCAGGATCCTTGCTTGCAGCCTTATATATCTCATTATTGGCATATATCATGGCTCTCTTAAGCACTGCAATAGGATTCTCTAATGTTGAATTCTTAACAAAATCTACCGTAATATCAATCGCCATCTTTGACGCCCGATCTCCGGCTTTATGTCCCCCCATACCATCTGCTACTATGTACAAATTAGGCAATGGGCCAATAGGCTGATCACTAAAGAATATGCTGTCCTGATTATTGTTACGCTTATTCCCTGTGTCAGTTTTTCCACTTGATCTCATCGGTCTCCTCCCGATTCAGCGTATTTTCTTCTTAACTGTCCACAGGCAGCATCTATATCGCTACCCATACTCTTTCTTATAGTACCATTTATTGATTTTTTTTCAAGTGCTAATTTGAATTTTTGAACGGAATCATTATCACTTTGTTCAAAATCACGCTCCCTGACAGGATTAATCGGTATAAGATTAACGTGACAGTTAATACCGTGAAGAAGCCCTGCAAGCTTCTCTGCGTGTTCTATAGAGTCATTTTTCCCCTTAACAAGACTATACTCAAATGTAATTCTACGTCCTGTTTTATCAAAATATGCCTTACATGCATCAATTGTTTCAGCAAGTGAGTATCTGCTCGCTATCGGCATAAGCTCCTTTCTCTCACTGTCAGTAGGTGCATGAAGAGAAAGTGCAAAGGTTATAGTAAGATTCTCAACTGCAAGGTCATATATCCTAGGCACTATGCCACAGCTTGAAACAGTTATGTTTCTCTGACTTATATTGTAACCTGCCTCATCAGATATAATTCTTATAAACCTTATCAGATTATCGTAGTTATCTAACGGTTCACCTGTTCCCATGACAACTATATTAGATATTCTCTCTCCCGTTATTCGCATTGCAGCATACACCTGCTCTAACATCTCAGAGGCAGTTAAATTTCTTACAAGACCGCCTATGGTTGAAGCGCAGAATCTGCATCCCATACGACAGCCAGCCTGTGATGAGATACATATTGAATTACCATAGTTGTATTTCATAAATACGCTCTCTATCATCTGTCCGTCACCTAGTCTGAACAAAAATTTTATTGTTCCATCAGACTTAGATGTCTGTCTTGTCTCCTCCACTATAGAGATAAATCCATCGTTATCTATCTTCTCCCTAAGCTTCTTAGGAATGTTTGTCATATCATCAGTAGAGCCTGCATATTTCTTGTGCATCCACTCATATAGCTGTTTTGCACGGAACTGTGGCTCTCCCTGTTTTTTAACCCACTCTGTAAGTTCATCTATATACATTGACTTAACATCAATATCTAAAGCCATATCACAATTTCCTCATCTACACATTCTTATTGTCACGCTTCATCACTGCATAATAAAAGCCGTCACAACAGTCCACACCCTGTATAAAAAGTCTGTCCTTAATAAGCTTAAATTCCTTATGCTTATTAAGAAACCAGCTTACATTCTTCTCATTTTCGTCTGGATTAATTGTACAAGTGCTGTACAAAAGTGTTCCGTCATCCTTCACATAGTTACAGACAACCTCAAGTATCTCGCGCTGAATAGAAACCAAATCGGACAAATCATTTTCAGTAACCCTGTACTTGATATCATTTTTTCTTCCCATAACACCAAGTCCTGAGCATGGCAAATCTGCTATAACCACATCTGCCTTACAAGGCATTCCCGTCTCCTCATCTATAAGAAGCTTAGTGGCATCATGCTCTGTAACTGTTACGTTACATAGTCCTAATCTGTTTACATTATCCTCTATCAATGAAATCTTATCAGCAGCTATATCCATAGAATATACATGACCTGTTCCGTGAAGATATTCCGCAGCGGCAGTCGTCTTTCCACCGGGAGCAGAACACACATCATATATTATATCATTTTCCTTTATGCCTATTTCTCTTATGGCACACATTGAGCTCTCATCCTGAACAGTAAAATATCCCTGCTTATATCCGGGAACTCTTCTTATGAAATCATAACCGCTTATGTGAAGTGCCTTTTCGTCATATATTCCAGCTGTTACATTTATGTTCTTATCAGTAAGAAGCTTAGTTAAGTCTGTTACTGATATTTTATCTGTGTTTACCCTGATTGATGTATCTCTGTCCAAATAGCTTCCCTCAAGGATAGTCTCCGCCTTGTCAGGGTAATCTGACAGAAGCTTTGAAACAAGCCACTCTGGAACAGAATATTTTATTGACAGATATTGCTTAGGGTTCGTGTCATAATCAGGATATTTTATCTCATCCTTGTGACGTGAAATATTTCTTAAAACTCCATTCACAAAACCAGACAGCGATGCAAACCCATGAGCCCTCGCAAGCTTAACCATCTCATTGCAGGCTGCACTGTCAGGAACGGAGTCCATGTACATTATCTGATACGTTCCCATTCTGAGCAGACATCTTATAAGCGGCTTGCATTTTCTTACCTTTGTCTTAGAAAAGCTGTCTATGATATAGTCCAGATTGATTCTTCTCTCAGTAGTTCCCTCTGCCAATCTGGTTATAAATGCCCTGTCCTTCTTATCATCAAACTGGTGCTGCCTTAGTGCCTTATCTATGGCAACATTGGAAAATGTCTTGTTGGTGTCCATATCCAGCAATATTGATAATGTGATATCTCTTGCATCCATCTGTATACTCCGTTCAAATCTCCGTTTTAATAACTCTTCACAATTAACTACACACTGCTAATTTGCTCCACATATCATACCGACAGCTATCTTGTTTCCGTTAAGAAATGCAACAGTGTCCATCGGTTTTTTCCCCTCTGGCTGAAGCTTATTTATAACAAGTGAATTCTTACCACAGGCAATAGTAAATGTCTTTTTCGTAATTTCTATTATCTCACCTGGCTTATATGCCGAAGTGTCCATCTCCTTAACACCTGCCTTGTAGAGCTTTATGCTCTTACCCTCTAGTGTTGTATAAGCACAAGGCCATGGGATAAGTCCTCTTATAAGCCTCTCTATATATACCGCATCCATGCTAAAGTCTATGTTTCCAAGCTCCTTTGTGAGCATTTTTGCGTAGCAGCTTTCTGCGTCATCCTGCTTTGTTCTTGTAGCTGTTTTGTTCTCTAATTTCTCCATCGTAGAGATTATAAGCTTTGCTCCTGCTGCCGCTAACTTGTCATGTAAGGTCTCTCCAGTGTCATCAGGACAGATTGCTACCTCAACCTTTTCTATCATGTCACCTGTATCTAAGCCCTTTTCCATGTACATGGTTGTGACACCTGTTTTCTCCTCTCCATCTATGATGGACCACTCTATAGGTGCTGCCCCACGATACTTAGGGAGTAGTGATGCATGAATATTCACGCAGCCATATTCAGGAATATTAAGTATGCTCTCAGGAAGTATCTGTCCATAAGCAGCAACTACTATTATATCAGGTGCAATGCTCTGTATAAGCTCTACATTGCACGCCTCTCTTATCTTCTCCGGCTGATATACCGGTATATCATGTGCCATTGCGCAAGCCTTTACAGGTGTCGGCACAAGCGCCTTGCTTCTTCCCTTAGCCTTATCCGGCTGTGTAAATACCGCCTTTACATCATGTCCGGCTTCTATAATTGCCTTAAGTGCATACACCGCAAATTCTGGTGTTCCCATATATACGACCTTCATATATCATTACCTCCGTGTCAAGAAAAATACTTAGTCCTCTGTAGGTGCATCCACGCTGTATAATCCGTCCTCTGTCTTATCCTTGTAGAGGATTCCATCCAGATGGTCTAACTCATGACATATAGCTCTTGCAAGAAGCCCCTCACCCTCAACAGTAATCTCATTCATATCTATATCGTAGGCTTTACATATAACGTGATTTGGTCTCTTAACCTTGCCTACAAGTCCCGGCAGGCTAAGACAGCCCTCATCTCCAAGCTGCTCTCCATCAGCCTCTATTATCTGTGGATTAATAAGTGCATATGCATTTCCGTCACATACATCTATTACTACTATTCTCTTAAGTATTCCCACCTGAGGTGCAGCAAGTCCCACTCCGTTTGCCTCATACATTGTATCAAACATATCATCAATCAATGTCTCTATTCTAGGTGTCATCTTCTCTACAGGCTTACACACCTTTCTCAATACATCATCACCATCTAATCTGATTTTTCTTATTGCCATTTGTATATTCCTCCTAATCTAATACGTTGACATCGGATTTACATCTACTGATATATTTACACCATCCTGATTGTAGTTGTCTATAGCCTGTCTCATTTTAATTATGTTGTCCATGCCATATGCCTTTATGTATATAACTCTTCTATATACATCATTTATTTTACTTATCGACGCGTCACCCGGACCTATTATTCTTAACTTGTCCATTCCCGCACCAAGCTTTTTTAATGCTGTTGCTAATTGCTTTGATGCCTCATATGCCACATCCTTATCCTCTGAAGTTATAAGCAAGACCATCATATTATATACAGGCGGATATTTCAACAACCTTCTGTAAGACATTTCCATATTGAAGAATTCTTCATAGTCCTGCTTTGCCGCTGTAGCTATCGCATAATGCTCAGGCTGATAAGTCTGTATCACAACATTTCCACCCTTATCCCCTCTTCCTGCTCTTCCGGAAGCCTGTGTAATAAGGTCAAAGGTTCGCTCACCTGCCCTGAAATCATTTGCAAAAAGTGACAAATCTGCAAGTATAATTCCTACAAGAGTAACATTGTTAAAATCATGACCTTTTACTATCATCTGGGTTCCTATAAGAACATCCGCCTTATGCTGCGTGAACTTATTAAGTATGGCTGCGTGAGCACCCTTTCTTCCTGTCGTATCTTTATCCATTCTAAGCGTTTTTGCCTCTGGAAACAATCTGTTTATCTCCTCCTCAACCTTCTCAGTTCCCGTACCAAATCCACCTATCATTATTGATTTGCATTTCGGGCACTGCTTTGGCTCACGCTCTATATAACCACAATAATGACACATCATAAATCCATTGTTGTGTAGCGATAATGCCACCTCACATTTAGGGCATTTGATAACCTCTCCACACTCCCTGCACGACACAAAGCTATTATAGCCCCTTCTGTTTATGAAGAGCATAACCTGCTCATTTCTATCTAAGCACTCAGTCATAAGATCCTTTAATTCCTGACTTATAATACCTCTGTTTCCCATATGAAATTCTTCTCGCATATCAACAACAGATACATCAGGAAGTCTCATACCGCAAGGTCTCTCAGTAAGCTCCCATAATGTGTATTTGCCAAGCTTAGCTAACGCATAGCTCTCTATAGTAGGTGTTGCTGAGCCGAGTATTACACTAGCACCTTCAAGCCTTGCCCTCTCGATAGCGGTCTCTCTCGCATGATATTTTGGCGGCTGGTCGCTCTTATATGCCGCGTCATGCTCCTCATCTATTATTATAAGCTTGAGATTATCGCAGGGCGTAAATAATGCAGACCTCGGACCAATTATAACATCCACCTCATGTCTGCTCGCCTTCATAAGCATCTGATACTTCTCACCCTTGCTCTGCTTAGAGTGTATGACAGCAACTCTGCTTCCAAAATGCTGCTTCATCCTTGCCACATTCTGGTATGTAAGCCCTATCTCAGGAATTAAAACGATAGCCTGTCCGCCATCCTCGATAACCCTCTTGATGCAGCCTATATATACCTCGGTCTTGCCGCTTCCAGTCACGCCACGCAGAAGGTAATTCTTCCTTCTGCCGGCATGAAAATCACTGCAAAATTCATCTACAAGTCTCTGCTGGTCAGCATTTAGTTCAAGTACGGGAGGTTTCTCAACCACATACTCTTCTTCAACGACCTTCTTCGCCGCAGCTCTTACACTCTGTTTCACTGGCATAACAGTCTTAAGTGCATTTATCATGGTCGAGCCATATGTCTCATGCATCCACGCTGCAAGTCTTATGAGCTTACCCTCTATCTGCAAGCCTTTTTCATCAACAGAATCTATATATTTTATTTTATCCTCGTCATACGATGGTGTGTCGGTTATACCGATAACATATCCCTGACGAAGCTTATTTCCATTTCCAAATGGAACCTGTGCTTTGGTTCCTATCTCAATACAATCGATTAATTCGTCCGGTATCTTATATTGAAATGCCCTGTCGATTGCCTCATGCGAAATATCGATTATTATATCCGCATATTTTTGTGACATCTTCTTCCTCCAATACTTCTCTGATTAATTGTCTCTCATCCATGTCGTACTTTATACCGCATATATCCTGATATGTCTCATGTCCCTTTCCCGCAAGCACAACTATATCTCCGCTGTCTGCATGTAAAATGGCATGGCGTATGGCTTCCTTTCTGTCACAGATAACCTCGCATTTTCCTTTTGCGGCATATACGCCTTTTTTTATATCATCTATTATATCAATGGGATTCTCATATCTTGGATTATCGTTAGTAAGAATTATATCGTCTGCCATAACAGCAGTAATAAGCCCCATCTCATATCTTCTGTCATGTGAACGGTTACCCCCACATCCAAAGACCACTGTTATCCTTGCCGGATTATATCTCCTTAAAGCATAAAGCAGCTGCTCCATAGCTATCTTGTTATGTGCATAATCTATCATAAGAGTAAACGAATCTGATATCTGTATCATCTCCACACGCCCCTTGACTGTTACGTGCTTTATAGAGCTTTTTATGTCAGTAAAATCAACTCCAAGTATATCAGCAGCCGCAATAGCAGCAAGCGAATTGTATACTGTAAATTCCCCCGGCATATCAACGCTTACTCTGCCACTCACCAATCCAGACAGATTGTATGACACGCCAAGCAGCCCATCCTCTATATATAGCTCACCCTCACTGGCACTGTAGTCTGCCTCGGAGGTCATACCATAGGTTAATATCTCACACGAAGAGCTATTCCTTATCTCATCATAGTACGGGCTGTCACGATTGATAATTCCGAGCCTGCACATACCAAAAAGCTTCTTTTTACATTCCTTATATTGTTCAAAGCTGCTGTGCTCCTTAGGTCCTATATGGTCCTTGGACAAATTGGTGAATATCCCTATATCAAAGTCCACCCCCGAAACCCTGTCAAGCATGAGTCCCTGAGATGACACCTCCATTATAACTGTCCTTACACCATTATCAACCATATCGCTAAAATATCGCTGTATATCTATTGATTCAGGGGTGGTATGTTCAGAGCGTATGTGTTTTTTTCCATCGTCTATCTCCACTGTACCTATAAGTCCTGTCTTATGCCCGGCAGCATTAAGTATACTGTATAACATATAGGCAGTCGTTGTCTTGCCCTTCGTTCCCGTTATCCCTATAACGGTAAGCTTAGTAGAGGGATTATCATAGAATCTTCCACTTACTATTCCCATTGTATGTCTCGAATTCTTAACCTGTATCACAGTAACATCCGATGGAACCTTTATCTCTCTCTCAGCTATAATTGCAAC
>CAVELH010000098.1:0-9016 GCA_963616385.1 bacterium
ACACAGAGGTGAAAGTATGAAGATGAGCTTTGGAAAAATCAAAGGAAAGCTAAAGGAATTTGATTTTGGTAAGGCAAAAGATAATACAAAGGAGTTTATCCTTGGGCATTACAGGATGGCGGGAACTGTCTTAGTTGCAGGTGCTATGGTTGCTGTATGTTCTGTAAATCTTGCAGATCGTATAAGTAATAAGAACACTTCAGTGGGAATAATGATGACAGTTTCAGATGTCTCAGCAGAGAGCGAGGCATTTGCCGGTGAGAGATTTGAGGTCGCCGGAATCAGCTATGATGAGATGACAAGCGGAACTTATGAGAAGGATGAGCTTGCACAGCTTGAAAAGACAGAGAAGCAGATTGACGAGATACTTTCTGCTAAGAGTCAGGCAAGAAAGGATCAGGCAGCACTTGAAGCATTGACTGCTACATACACTGAGCCTGAACCATCTGTAATTGAGAGTACACCAAGCACAGTAGCTGTAACAGCTCCATCAACAGCGCCTACATATGCTGATGAGAATGGAACATATGAGTATGTTGGCGAGTATATACTTACAGCATATTGTCCATGTCCTATCTGCTGTGGAGCATACAGTAACATGGAGAATCCTACAACAGCAAGTGGTACAACAGCTACAGCAGGAAGAACAATAGCAGCACCATCTAACTTCGCATTTGGTACACAGCTTGTTATAAATGGTCAGGTTTATACAGTTGAAGACAGAGGTAGTGCTATTACAGGAAACAGAATTGATGTGTTCTTTAGCTCACATGCAGAAGCACTTGCATTTGGAAGAAGATCAGCATCAGTTTATAGATTAGTGCAGTAATTGATTTAAAAGAAGGGCTATCGCAAAATGTTTGTGCGATAGCCTTTTTTTTCTTGTTTTTACATATTGAATGTGTTATTGTTACATACGGATAAATATTAACAAAAGTATATAAGGAGTAGAGAGATGGAATTAATATACAGAAGTACAAGAAATGCTGATGAAACAGCAACAGCATCTATGGCTATATTAAAAGGTCTTGCCAATGAGGGTGGATTATTTGTTCCGGATGAGATTCCGGCATTTGATGTATCGTTAGAGAGCCTTGCCGCTATGGACTACCGTGAGGTTGCTTATAATGTTATGAAACTCATGCTCACAGACTTTACAGAGGAAGAGCTTAGACATTGCATTAACAGTGCATATGATGATAAGTTCGATACAAAAGAAATAGCTCCTCTTGTACATAAGGCTGGTGCATATTATCTTGAGTTGTTCCATGGCTCTACAATCGCATTTAAGGATATGGCATTATCTATTCTTCCTTATCTTCTTACCACATCAGCTAAGAAGAATAATGTGAAAAATGAGATAGTAATACTTACTGCAACATCAGGAGACACAGGAAAGGCTGCTCTTGCAGGCTTTGCGGATGTTCCGGGAACAAAGATAATAGTATTTTACCCTAAGAATGGTGTAAGCCCAATACAGGAGAAGCAGATGGTTACTCAGAAGGGTGACAATACATTTGTTGTTGGAATAAACGGTAACTTCGATGATGCACAGACAGGTGTTAAGAAGATGTTCTCAGATGTAGAGCTCAATGAGTATCTTGCAACTAAGGGATATCAGTTCTCATCTGCAAACTCAATTAATATCGGACGTCTTGTTCCTCAGATGGTTTATTATGTATATGCATACACAAGACTTGTTGCTGATGGAACAATAAAGGCAGGAGACAAGATAAATGTTGTAGTTCCTACAGGTAATTTTGGTAACATACTTGCTGCTTATTATGCAAAGCAGATGGGACTTCCTATTAATAAGTTTATCTGTGCTTCAAATGAGAACAAGGTATTGTATGATTTCTTTGAGACTGGCTGCTATGACAGAAACAGAGAGTTTATACTCACTACATCACCTTCTATGGATATACTTATTTCAAGCAATCTTGAAAGACTTATATATAGAATTGCCGGTAATGATGCTGCTAAGAATAAGGAGCTTATGACTGCACTTACAGGCGAGGGCAAGTATACTATTACTGATGATATGAAGAAGGAGCTTGCTGACTTCTATGGCAATTATGCTTCAGAGGAGGAGACAGCACAGACTATCAAGAAGGTATACGAGTCAGATGGTTATATAATGGATACGCATACAGCAGTAGCCGCAACAGTATATGATAAGTATGTAGCTAAGACTAATGACACACATAAGACAGTTATAGCTTCAACAGCAAGTCCTTATAAGTTTACCAGAAGTGTAATGACAGCTATTGATCCAGAGTATGATAAGAAGTCAGATTTTGAACTTATAGATGAGCTTAATAAATTATCAGGGGTTAAAATCCCTCAGGCTATCGAGGATATAAGAACTGCACCTGTAAGACATAATACAGTGTGTGATACAGATAAGATGCTCGATGAGGTTAAGAAGTTCCTAGGAGTATAAATAACATAATAAGACAGTTCGTTTGTACCATCCTGTCTATAAACAAAACCAGGACTGCATGATTAGGGATATAAGCCGTAAGTGCGTTTTTGGTACACTTGCGGCTTTTTTATGTGCTTATAAATATAGAATTTATATATTAGGAGGAAAGTTATGTATACGTTAAAGACAAATGCATGCTTTGACAGTGCTCATTTCTTAAGTGGATATGAGGGTAAGTGTTCAAATATTCACGGACATAGATGGACTGTGGAGATAGAGGTAGGAAGCGAAGCACTTGAAATGGGTGGAAATTGCAGAGGAATGATAGTTGATTTCTCGAAGCTTAAGGCAGACCTTGGTGCTATAGCGGATGCACTTGACCATTGCCTTATCGTTGAGATTGGAAGCCTTAGAAGAAAGACACTTGAGGTGCTTAGGGAAGAGAATTTCAAGGTTGTAGAGGTGATGTTCAGACCTACAGCAGAGAATTTTGCAAAGTTCTTCTATGATGAGATGACACAAAAGGGCTATAAGGTAGTTCGCTCAACTGTATATGAGACACCTAAGAATTGTGCGTCATATGTAGCAGAGGCGTAATAGGGATTGGAAGATAGTAAGATGGAAAAGTACAGAGTAGTAGAAAAATTCGTCAGTATAAATGGCGAGGCTAAGGCGGCAGGTGAGCTCGCCTGCTTTATCAGATTTGCAGGCTGTAATCTTGACTGTAGCTATTGCGATACAAAATGGGCTAACAGTAAGGATGTGCCTTATGAGATAATGAGTAAAGAGGACATATATAATTATATAAAGGAAACCGGTGTGAGAAATGTTACTCTTACCGGGGGAGAGCCTTTGATACAGGAGAATATAGAGGAGCTTATCCGTATGCTTGCTGCTGACAAGACATTAAGGATTGAGCTTGAGACAAATGGTTCTGTTCCAATAGCTAAATATGCTGATATTGGCGACAACGTAGTGTTCACACTTGACTATAAGCTGCCGGGAAGCGGAATGGATTGTCACATGGCAACGGATAATTACAGCTATATAGGTAAAAAGGATGCAGTGAAATTCGTTGTATCGGATGAGAGTGATTTGGATTGTGCGAGAGAGATAATCAACAGGTTTCATTTAGATGAGATAACTACAGTGTATTTAAGCTCTTCATTTTCAAGGATAGAGCCTAAGGATATTGTTGATTATATGATAGAGCATGGAATGAATAAGGTGAAACTGCAATTACAGCTTCACAAATATATATGGGAACCGGATAAAAAGGGGGTTTAAGAAATGGCAATAGATAAAGAAGCGATAAAGGAGCATATAAGAGGAATACTTGTGGCACTTGGAGATGATCCTGACAGAGAGGGATTAAAGGAGACACCTGACCGTGTGGCAAGGATGTATGAGGAAGTATTTGAGGGCATGAACTATACAAATGATGAGATAGCAGATATGTTTAACAAGTCATTTGAACAGCCGGGCAGTGATGCTTCTGTTCATAGCTCAGGGTATGCTCTTTCAAATGAGAGCATGGTGCTCGTCAAGGATATCAATATATTCAGTTATTGTGAGCATCACATGGCACTTATGTATGATATGAAGGTTTCTGTAGCATACATTCCAAATGGAAGGGTTCTTGGTCTTAGCAAGATAGCAAGAATAGCTGATATGGTTGCCAAGAGATTACAGCTACAGGAGAGAATAGGCTCGGATATTTCATATATAATGAGCAAGGTTACAGGCTCATATGACGTGGCTGTAATCATAGAGGGCTCTCATAGCTGTATGACTGCGAGAGGAATAAAGAATGTAGATGCAAAGACTGTTACAACAACTCTT
The DNA here is from genome assembly GCA_963616385.1 of bacterium. Classification (GTDB taxonomy): domain Bacteria; phylum Bacillota; class Clostridia; order Lachnospirales; family Lachnospiraceae; genus Coprococcus_C. The sequence continues at coordinate 4,268 of CAVELH010000098.1, forward strand.
AACGGAAGATTTCAGGATGATATACAGCTACAGAACAAATTGATGATGTTACTCAAATAGATAAATCAGGAGGAAGAAAGATGAAGCAGGATAGAAAAAATGAGGCAGCAGTTGTAGTATTTAGTGGTGGACAGGACAGCACCACATGTCTTTTGTGGGCTAAGAAGCATTATGACAAGGTATATGCAGTTTCCTTTGATTATAATCAGAGACATAAGCTTGAGCTTGATTGTGCAAAGGAGATATGTGAGGAGCTTGATGTTGAGCATACTATACTTGATATGACACTTTTAAATCAGCTTGCACCTAATTCACTTACAAGAACAGATATGGAGGTTGACCATGACGCTCCTGCTGTTGGAACACCTAACACATGTGTAGATGGCAGAAATATGTTATTTATGACATTTGTGGCTGTATACGCAAAGCAGAAGAATGTTCATGATATCATAACAGGTGTATCACAGAGCGATTTCTCTGGTTATCCTGATTGCAGAGATGTATTCATAAAGTCATTAAATGTTACTTTGAACTTGGCAATGGATTATGAATTTGATATAATTACACCATTAATGTGGATTAATAAAGAGGAAACATGGAAGATGGCAGATGAGCTTGGTGGATTTGAGCTTGTCAGAAATAAGACGCTTACATGTTATAACGGTATTCGCGGAGATGGATGTGGAGAGTGTCCTTCATGTAAGCTGAGGAAGAAGGGATTAGATGCATACCTTGAAAAAAAGACTTCTGTTCATCATTAATCCCAAGGCGGGAAGAACAGCTATAAAGAATGATTTATTTGAGATAGTGGTGACCTTTGCCAATGCAGGATATGAGGTTGTAACATATCCTACTACCGGACCTGATGATGCTGAGAGAAAAGTATGTGCTGATGGTGCAGATTATGACCTTATTGTCTGTGCAGGCGGTGATGGTACACTTGAGAATACAGTAAGTGGATATATGAAGATGGGTGAGAAAAAGGTTCCTCTTGGTTATATTCCTGTTGGAACTACAAATGATTTTGCGAGAAGTCTTAAAATATCCAGAAAACCACTTGAAGCTGCCAGGCAGATTGTGGCTGGAAAGGAGACTTTTATAGATGTTGGTTCTATAGAGGATAAGTACTTCATATATATTGCAGCATTTGGAATATTTACAGATATATCATATAACACAAACCAATCCTTAAAGAAGGTTATGGGACATTCTGCTTATGTTGTTGAGGCTCTTAAGAACATAATGAACTATCGTGGCTTTAAGCTTGAGGCGGACTTTGACGATAAGAGAGTTACAGGTGAATATATATATGGAATGGTAACTAACTCATTTTCGGTTGCCGGCTTTAAGATAAGGGGAGCAAAGCATGTTGTGCTTGATGATGGTAAGTTTGACTGTCTGTTTATAAAAATGCCTAAGAATGCGGTTGAGCTGCAACAGATTATCACTGCAATGCTTACTAATGACATGGAAGGAAATGAGATGTTCTTTGAGTGTAAGGCATCTAAGGTAAGGATAGTAAGTGAGGAGCCTATACCATGGACAGTTGATGGTGAATTTGGCGGGAAATGGACAGAGATTAATATCAGGAACAATAAGCAGGCAATAGGTATGTTCTTAGATACGGCTGAGGAGATAGAAGGTCTTGAAGCCGGAGATAAGTCAGATGAGAAATCTGATGACACAATTGATGAAAACGAGATTGCCGCTACTGACAATCAGTATGATTTGATATATGATGCCGATGTTGAGGATGATTACTTTGACAGCTGGGATTAATTGAATATAAGCTCTGCTATTGAATATAATTATTATAAGACAATTCAATAGCGGGGCTTTTCCTTTACATTTTAGCAAAAAAGTAATATAATCACTTTAATATTGCGTATATGAAAGGGGCATTTATATAAATATGGGTAAATATTTTGGTACAGACGGCTTTCGGGGGGAAGCTAATGTAGATTTGACTGTAGAGCATGCTTATAAGGTTGGAAGATATCTTGGATATTATTTTGGAAAGAACAAGGCTGATGGAGAAAGAGCAAGAATAGTTATAGGTAAGGATACAAGACGTTCAAGCTATATGTTTGAATATTCACTTGTGGCAGGCTTAACTGCAAGTGGAGCTGATGTATATCTTATGCATGTTACACCTACACCTAGCGTTTCATATATTGTAAGAGCTGATGAGTTTGATTGTGGAATAATGATTTCTGCAAGTCATAATCCGTTTTATGATAATGGAATAAAGATTATTAACAGTCAGGGTTCTAAGATGGATGCTTCAGTTGAGGATGAGATTGAGAGATATATAGATGGTGATATAGAAGAGATTCCTTTTGCTACAAGAGAGAACATAGGAAGAACTACAGACTATTCTATGGGAAGAAACAGATATATAGGATATCTTATGACACTTCCTACAAGGTCATTTAAGAATCTTAAGATTGGTCTTGACTGTGCAAATGGAGCTTCATCCACTGTGGCTAAGGCTGTATTTGATGCTCTCGGAGCAAAGACATATGTTATCAATAATACTCCTGACGGAACTAACATTAATACTAACTGTGGTTCAACTCATATAGAGGGCTTACAGAAGTTCGTTGTAGATAATGGACTTGATGCCGGCTTTGCTTATGATGGAGATGCGGACAGATGTCTTGCTGTTGATGAGAAGGGTAATCTTATTGATGGTGATATGATACTTTACATATGCGGCAAGTATCTGAATGAGAGAGGCAGACTTACTAACAGTACTGTTGTAACTACAGTTATGTCTAACCTCGGTCTGTATAAGGCTTTTGATGCATGTGGCATTAAGTATGAGAAAACTGCTGTCGGTGATAAGTATGTATATGAATGTATGATGGATAAGGGACATATTCTCGGAGGAGAGCAGAGCGGTCATATTATCTTTGCCAAGAATGCAAGAACCGGTGACGGTGTACTTACATCACTAAAGCTTATGGAGGTAATGATTGAGGAAAAGACAACTATGTCCGAGCTCACAAGGGGACTTAGCATTTATCCTCAGCTTCTTGTCAATGTAAGGGTAAGCAGCAAGCCGGAGGTTATGGGCGATGCAGATGTACTTGCATCAGCTAAGAAGGTAGAAGAGGCACTTGGCGATGATGGAAGAATTTTGCTTAGAGAGAGTGGAACAGAACCTCTTATCCGTGTTATGGTAGAAGCAAAAACTGATGATTTATGTAAGAAGTATGTTGACGAGGTTGTCAAGGTTATAAGAGAAAAAGGATATGAAGATAAAGCTTAGGAAATTTGAAACATCCATTATATTCCTGCTTAAGGTAACAATGTATGTTATATTGTTTTGGATTTTTTATGGCGCATATGCGGCGGAAAACTGGTGGTTGCTCAGGGCTTCAAGAACTACTCTTGTAACTATTGCAGCCTATCTTATCATGTCATATATGTTCTCTAACATATATGGAAGATACGATATAGGTAAACGAAAGAGTAAGCCGATTGTACATTCACTGATACTGATGATAGTATTTACGGATATTATATCTATGCTTGCACTGTCGGTAATGAACACCAACCAGAATAATAATAAGGAATTTAAGTTAGAACAGCCTGAACTCCTTATTCCGATAATTATATTGCAGCTCATAGTTATACTTATATTTGTATATGGCGGTAATGCACTGTACTTTAGAATATATGATCCTGAGAAGTGTCTTATAATAACATCATCTCAGAGAAGCTTAAATGAGATAGCGAGAAGTGTCAAAAAATATAAGCTTCAGTATAATGTTGATAAGGCAGTGGATTACAGGTGTAGAAGACTTAAGGATTACATCTTAGAGTATGAGACTATTTTCATATACGATGTGCCTATTAAGGAGAGAACCGGAATAATAGAGCTTTGCTATCAGAATACGAAGAATGTATATTTTAATCCTGATATGCATGATGTAGTAGAGCAGAGTTCAAGGCATGTGATATTAGATGATATATCATTATACGGAAACTATTCCAAGGGACTTACGTTAGAGCAGCGTGTAATAAAGAGAATAATGGATTTGGCTATATCTGTTATAGCTTTAATAATAACATCACCTATTATGCTTATTACAGCAATTCTTATAAAGATAGATGATGGCGGTAAGATTATTTTTAAGCAGAACAGAGCGACAAGGGATGGTAAGATATTCTCAGTATATAAATTCCGTACCATGAGGGAGGATGTAGAGAACTATTCTGCCACTGAGGATGATGTACGAGTGACAAAGGTTGGAAGATACTTAAGAAAGTTTCGTATAGACGAGCTTCCCCAGTTTGTCAATGTTCTTAAGGGAGACATGAGCGTTGTGGGACCTCGTCCGGAGATGCTTGCTAATATATTTAATTACACTTCTGAGCTGCCAGAGTTTGAGTATCGTTTAAGGGTAAAAGCAGGTATAACAGGTTATGCTCAGATTGCAGGAAAATATAATACATCACCTAAGGACAAGCTTATTTTAGATTTGATGTATATAGAGGAATACAGCTTTTGGCTTGACATAAAGCTTTTGTTCCAGACAGTTATTGTGCTTCTCAAGAGAGACAGCACAGAAGCCTTCCATGAGAATTCTATGATTATGGAGCTTGAGGAATGTCCGGATGAATACGATGATGACAAGATGGAGGTATAGGCAATGAAAAAGATATTGGTAACGGGTTGTAATGGACAGCTTGGTCGTGCTATTAATGAGGAATATAATAATGATGATGTCTGTCTTATAA
>CAVELH010000099.1:0-8990 GCA_963616385.1 bacterium
TCATTATTCCATCTGTATTATATAAATTACATAGCGAGCTTATTGACTTTTGCATATAAAATTTATTTTCTCCTCCATCATAACTATTTTCCAAAAAAAACATACCATGTGACATTACATCCTCTACGTTATCTAATGAATGATCAAAACTGAGTATATGCTGTAATTCTTCATTTCCTATCGGAACATACAATACCTGATATGCCAGCATATAAACATTCTGTATATCATATGATACCAGTTTTGCAGCCTGTTTCTTAGGATATTGGTAAAATGCATAATTAATCATTGCATAATAAATTACAGCAAATCCCATAGCAGACATAACAATAGTTAATATTGTGATTTTACGTTTTTTATATAACTGACATATTGAATACCAAAATACCATCACATACCTCCGGCTTTAATAGATATCTTTTTTACATTTAAGAAGAATAATCGGCTTTTTTATACATAGTTCTATAAACGGATAAATACAGGTTAGTACCATAGATATACCAACATATACAACAGCAGAAACAAACCTGTAATATACCTGTTTTGAATAAAACACTGATATTCCATTTTCCCAGAAATCAAACATATACATTATGGCTTCAGATATTACAAGTGATATAAACATTACTATAAATATTTCTTTTACTATCATTATAAAAATCTTCGTATTTGAATAGCCACATATTTTTCTTATAACAAACTCATTTTTTCTTTTAAGCATCCAGAATTCAAGAACAAAGATTACAAGAAAAATACAGAATATATATATAAATTTTGCAAATAAATTATATTCACCCGTTCCAATAGCCGTAGAAAAACTACCAGAATATGAACCATCAGACAGTCTAAGCTGCATCCGCTCATTCAAAGCAGTTATAGTAAACGCCTGCTCGTCATAGCTCAGAGATGTTTGTTTTATATGTGATTTGATATCATTATATATATTGAAATATGTATCAGAACTATAAGACAAAAATACACTCCCACTTATATACTGATAATACATACAGTCCAGCATATTCTCTCCCATATTTCCTGCAAATAATATTACTTTATTATCAAGTATTCTGGAATTATCAGCACTCACATATCCACATACCTCATACTCCTCACCCTCGATAGTAATATAATCCCTTCCATCCCTGTTATATGTCAGGCTCTTTTTATAAACGCCAAGAACTACGTATCTGTTTCCAGATTTTAACATCTCCTCGTCTGGATATCTGCCACTTACAATTTTATATTTAGGCATATTTCCGAACACATATATATCCGTCATTGACTGTGTATAATTATCATCTATATATGCTATAATGTCAGGAAAATATATATAGCAGTCATCTATAGTTTTTATGTTATTTTCAAATTCAACTATATCATCGATGATTTTTCCTTTATTATTTTCCAGATTTAATAAAGGGGTTATGGTGATATTGGCACCATACTCATATGAGTTTTCTATAATATCATCTTGTTCAAGCTCCTTATTTATTGACATCCCAATGCTGTAATGAAATACAATAGAGGCTATAACTAACCCTATAAGCAGACATAATATTTCTACTTTATTTTTTAATAAACTTATCATATCAATTTGTATCTCCTCATATACCTGTTTATATTCCTAGTTTGTGCATTAGATTATCCCAGTTATTGCGATAGTCACTTATTCGTATAGTTCCTTCCGCTTTGTCTACATTATCATCTGAACGTACAAAAAATATGTACCAGCCATCAGGTATATTATCAGACATGAAGTTATACTTACCAACATCCGGTATATCATATTCATTAATTACAGAGTAATCTCCCTCTTGTATTATATCTGTGCCAAAGGCTTCTTCACTTGGAATTCTTGCAATAACAAGCTTAATACTTCCCTCTGTCAAGCTGCTGCAATCCACACTAATCTCGATTATACTGCTTTTATCAATATATCCACCCGTATAATTCGATTGCATAAAACTGTTTCCATCCTCATCCAAAACACTTTCACCAAATTTAAAGTCAAACTCTGAATATCCGCCGCTATTCTCACATTTTTTACCTGCCCAGGCAGAATTTTTAATAATTAATAACGTCACAACGCATATTATAATAAATCCAATAAATATAAATGCACTTCTCATTATCCGTATTTTCATAGTATTATCTTCCACGATACAATCTTAAAATATTAGCATAACCATCTAAATACTCACCTTTGCTATTAACAGCGGCATGTCGTGTCTGTGTACCATAGTTTATATAACATGTTAAATCATATATACTATATGAATGGTGTTCCATATGACTGTCGGCATAGGGCACAAATCCGTCTTTTTCATAATTTACTCAATCATTCTACTCTTCATTCATCTTAGCAAGCTTTGCTGCCTGATCCGCTGCTATACAGGCGTCTATTATCTCCTGTATATCACCGTTCATTATCTTATCAAGCTTGTATAATGTAAGTCCGATTCTGTGGTCTGTCACACGTCCCTGAGGGAAGTTATATGTTCTTATCTTCTCGGAACGGTCACCTGTACCAACCTGACTCTTTCTTAAATCCGCCTCTGCATCGTGTCTCTTCTGCATCTCAATATCAAGAAGCTTTGCACGAAGCAACGCAAATGCCTTTGCCTTGTTCTGTAACTGTGATTTCTCTGTCTGGCTGTAAACAACTATTCCTGTAGGATAGTGAGTAAGTCTTACCGCTGAATCTGTTGTGTTGACACACTGTCCACCGTTACCTGACGCACGCATAACATCTATTCTGATATCCTTCTCAGGAATCTCAATCTCGTCCATCTCATCAGCCTCAGGAAGCACAGCAACGCTGGCTGTAGATGTATGAATACGTCCGCCCGACTCTGTCTCAGGAACACGCTGAACACGATGAACTCCACTCTCATACTTAAGTACAGAATAAGCTCCATTACCTGTTACCATAAATGTAACAGACTTCATACCACCGATACCGATTTCCTCAACCTCCATCAGCTCAGCCTTCCAACGTCTGCTCTCAACGTAATGCACATACATACGATATAACTCAGCAGCAAAAAGAGCTGCCTCATCTCCACCTGCACCTGCTCTAATCTCCACGATAACATTTCTGTCATCATTAGGATCTTTAGGTAAAAGCAATATCTTAAGTGCCTGCTCACATTCCTCAACCTTAGCCTTGGCAGCCGAGAGCTCTTCCTTAAGCATCTCTCTCATTTCCTCGTCATTTTCCTCGTCAAGCATCATCAGACTGTCATCTATAGTCTGCTTTGCTTCCTTATATTCCTGATATTTTTCAACTATAGGTGCAAGGTTAGCCTGCTCCTTCATCAAATTACGAAATCTCTCAGGATTTGACGCAACATTAGGATCACTGAGCTCATTTTGAAGCTCCTCTAATCTTGCAACAAGATCTTCCAACTTATCAAACATATTAATATCCTCCTATATATAAGTCCAAACCATTATCATATAAGGCTAAATCAGTCTCGCAGATACGATACGGTCAAGACCTGCATAATCCTTAGTTAATTCAATGTCACTATAACCTGCATCTACAAGTAATCCCCGTATATCTTCAAACTGATTATACCCGATTTCAAACAAAAGATATCCTCCATAATCGAGATAATCACCCGCCTTTGTTATTATTTTCTTATAAAATATAAGACCATCCTCGCCACCATCAAGCGCAAGCACAGGCTCATACATACGAACATCATCCATAAGTGTAAGTATATCCTCCGACTTAATATATGGCGGGTTAGATACTATAATATCATATTTTTCTTCTATATTCTCAAACAAATCCGACTGTACTATATCACAGTCAATATCATTAAGTCTGCTGTTCTTTTGGCTTAGGGCTATTGCATCATCTGATATATCAAGTAAGGTAACCTTACATGACTTACCCTTTGCCCTTCTCTCTAACGCATAGCTTATCCCAATGCACCCACTTCCGCAGCATACATCTAATAAGCTTACACAAGACATATCTTCCGATACAGCAAGTGCCTTTTCCACAAGCAGCTCGGTTTCAGGTCTTGGAATCAAAACTCCCTCTGAGGTATAGAATTTATATCCCATAAATTCCTGCGAACCTGTAATATACTGACACGGATAGCGTCTGCTTCTCTGTATGATACACTCCTTGAAGCGTAAGTTTTTGCTCTCTGGCATATCAGCAGACATATTCATCAAGAGGTCTGTGTAACTCAAATCAAACGCATACATGGCAAGAACACGCACATCACTGTCATAAGTGTCAATCCCTGCTTCCTTAAGCGTCTGTTGTCCATATTGAATACACTCTCTTAATTTCATAACAAAGCTCCAATTATATATCTTATTATATACTAATCATTATCCTTATTCTGCTCTGCCAGATACTCACGCCAGTCAAACACCGCCTCAACAGAGCGTATAGCTACCTCTACCATATCAGGTGTAGGCTCGCTTGTAGTAAGCCTCTGAACCCATAATCCCGGTTTACTTAAGGTATTCGCAATTACAGAATCATGGTTACCTGCATACCTTATAAATTCATACGATATTCCTGCTATGACAGGAACTAAAAGTACCCTGAGCAGCAGCTTAAGCCACATCTGCTCTGCTGTAATACACATGAACACTAAAATACTCACAAACATTACTATAAACAGAAAGCTTGTTCCACAACGCTTATGAAATCTGCTGTGCTTCATAACATTCTCTACAGTAAGCTCGTCACCATGCTCCAGACAATTTATCGTCTTATGCTCTGCTCCATGATACATAAAAGTCCTCTTGATATCCTCCATCTTAGATATGAGGTACACATAGAGCAAAAATATAGCAAGTCTCAATACTCCCTCAAGTAATCCAAGAACAATATGGCTCTTAATAACTCCATCGAGCAGACCAATAAGCCATGCCGGTAAAAGCATAAACAATCCAACAGCTACAATAATCGAAAATGCAACCGTTCCAAACATTTCAATCCCATCTAAGCTGCCATCCGACTTTCCATCTGCTTTTTTATTATCTGGTTTATTATCATCTGCTTTTTTGTTATCTGTCTTTTTCTTGTCAGATTTTTTGTGCTTCTTTTCTTTATCCTTCTCGTCCTCTTCATCATCATAAAACTCCGCTGAATACATAAGAGTTTTTACTCCGATTACCAATGACTCAACAAAGCTTATCACGCCTCGTATAATAGGAAGTCCGCATATAGTATGCTTCTCTGTCTTTGGTGTAAATGTATTAAGTTTTACTTCTATTTCCTTATCAGGCTTTCTCACAGCTACGGCATAACGATTCTTGTATTTCATCATTACACCCTCAATAACAGCCTGACCACCTATATTAACTCTGCTCACTTACTAACTCCTATATAGTAAAATAGGCTTGCTACTCATGCGTAACAAGCCTTATAAGTGTCTATTAAGCAATTATGCCTGAACACCATACTTACGATTGAACTTATCAATTCTACCACGAGCCTTAGCTGCCTTCTGCTGACCTGTGTAGAACGAATGGCACTTTGAACAAATCTCAACGTGGATATCTTCCTTTGTTGAGCCTGTTACGAACTCATTACCACAGTTGCAAACAACCTTTGCCTGATAGTAATCTGGATGGATTCCTTCTCTCATGTTTTTCACCTCTTTATAATTAATACTCTATGAGAACAGGCAAGAGCCTTGATTCTTCATATCTCTTGCAGATAAGCACACTTCTACCATCTGCACTTTCACAACGATAGCTATTTTATCATAGCATTAGCGTCTTGTCAACAAAGTTTTCTTCATATATTCTACAAATTCTTTGTTGTTTTTACTTCTCGCGAACCACTTCAATACTTCTTCTGTCATTTCCTCTGCCTTAGCACCTGAAAGAGCCTTATGGATGGCATTAACTACCTCCATCTCCTCAGGTGAGAGCAATAAATCATCACGTCTCGTACCTGACTTAGCTATATCTATAGCAGGGAAAATACGCTTCTCAGATATCTTTCTGTCGAGAACAAGCTCCATATTACCAGTTCCCTTGAATTCCTCAAATACGACATCATCCATACGGCTTCCTGTCTCAACAAGAGCTGTCGCAAGTATTGTAAGACTTCCGCCCTCTCTCATATTTCTGGCAGCGCCAAAGAATCTCTTAGGCATATGTAATGCCGCAGGATCAAGACCGCCTGATAAGGTTCTTCCACTTGGTGGTACAGTGAGGTTGTATGCCCTCGCAAGTCTTGTGATACTATCAAGGAGAATAACTACATCCTTACCATGCTCAACAAGTCTCTTGGCACGCTCAATAACCATCTCTGATACTCTCTTATGGTGTTCTGGCAGCTCGTCAAAGGTTGAATATATAACCTCTACATTCTCTCCCTCTATTGATTCTCTTATATCTGTTACTTCCTCAGGACGCTCATCTATAAGTAAAACTATAAGATGCATATCCTTATTATGAGTACTTATGCTCTTCGCAATAGCCTTAAGCAATGTTGTCTTACCTGCCTTAGGAGGTGAAACAATCATACCACGCTGTCCCTTTCCTATAGGGGATAATAAATCTACTATACGGATTGCCACAGGTGCTCCATCATCATCTAACTTAATTCTCTCATTAGGGAATATCGGTGTCAAATCCTCGAAAGGTGTACGTCTTGCAGCCTCAGATGGCTTAAGTCCGTTCACATGTCTTATATAAAGAAGGGCACTGAACTTCTCACCCTGAGTTTTCATTCTTATAGGGCCACCTATTATATCGCCCTTCTTAAGTGCAAACTTACGAATCTGCACAGGTGACACATATATATCTCTGTCTCCCGGAAGGTAATTGGCACTTCTTATAAATCCATATCCGTCACTCATTACCTCAAGGATTCCATTCGCATCACATCCGCTGTCCAAATCAGCATTATATTCCTGTCCATCATATACCTGAATATTAGCCTCAACATCCGGACTTTCAGGCTCAAGATTTCTCTGCTCCTGATAGTTGCGGTCTGATGTCATATCTGTAGATGTCCTTGATATAGGATTAAGCTTTCTTGCCTCCGGCTGACGCTGCTGTGGCTTTCTATCCTGTGGTGTCTGTATCTTCTTCTCTGGAACAGGCTTTTTCTCTGAAACTGTTTTCTTCTCCTGAGCAGGCTCGTCCTTCTTAGCTGTCATACGCTCAACGTTCTCCAAAAGCTGTGCCAGTTCTCCTTTTTTTAATGTTGAAATGTTTCTAATTCCTTTTGCCTTAGCATACTCCCTTAATTCTGCCAAGGATGCTTTTTTAAAATCCATATTAACTCCTTTATACTACTAACATTGGGTATCTTACTTAAAAGAATAACGAAAGTCCTATCCAGACTCTAAGTATTTAAAAAGATTGTATATATTTTAACATACCAAATTAAAAACGTAAACCATAATTTGTAAATTCTATGTGTTTTTTCCTTGCTTTTTTATAGCTATAAGCGTACAATCGAAATAACTGATACTGGAGGATAGCTATGGAAGCTCTACTATTATACAAATTAATTATATTATTTATGCTCGACAGAACAGATTATACAATGACGAATTCCCTTATATCTGATTTCGTTGTCGGCAAGGGTTACACTAATTTATTTAATCTGCATGAGACATTAAGCGAGCTAATAGATAATGACTTTATCTCTACAGACACTATAAGAGATACTATTCATTACAAGATTACCAACTCAGGCGAGGAGGCACTGTCCTATTTCGAGAACAGACTTCCATATGCCATTAAGCAGGATATTCTTGAATACCTCAGTGCTGAGAGAATAAATGTCAAAAATGAATCTGAAATATATGCTGATTATACATATAACGAATCAAACTGGTACACGGTTCAATGTGTCATAAAGGACAGACGTGAAACTATTATCGATTTGAAGTTTGACGTTCCAAGCAAATCCCAAGCCGAAACTATCTGTAACAACTGGCGTGGGAAAAGCTCAGAAATATATGAATATCTTATTAATCAGCTATGGTTGTCTGAATAAATTCCCATATATCATCCCTGCCCTGCTTTGATACAGCGGAGAATGGGATGATTTTTGTTTCACTGTCAAGATTAAGCTTCTCGCGGATAACCTTTAGATTCTTAAGGAGTTCGCTTCTCTTTATCTTATCAAGCTTTGTCGCAATTATAACCGGTGTATATCCATTTGCAACAATCCAGTCATACATTGTCTTATCATTCTCTCCAGGTGCATGTCTTATATCTACAAGAAGGAATACAAGTCTTAGCTGTCCTGATGTATGAAGGTATCTCTCTATCATCTTCCCCCATTTATTTCTTATCTCCTGCGATACTTTGGCATATCCATATCCCGGAAGGTCAACAAAATAAAGCTCTTTGTTTATATTGTAAAAATTAATTGTCTGTGTCTTACCGGGAGACGAAGAAGTTCTCGCCAACGATTTTCTGTTGAGCAATCCATTGATAAGTGATGACTTACCTACATTGGATTTACCCGCAAATGCAATCTCCGGCAACTGATTATCTGGCAGTTTACTCGTTATTCCACATACCGTTTCTAACTCTGCTGATTTAATAACCATAAATTTTATCCTCCAAAGCTTAATCTATAAAAAACAAAAGCACAGATATACGTAAATGTCCGATATCTGCACTTTTGTTATCAAACGCAAAGCTATATACTAAGCTATACTATCCTCTGTATGTCTTATATGCTTGCGCAAATTGTTCTTCTTTTGTCTTGGCTTTTCAGACAATGTGAGTATAGGCTCTGCACCATTCAGAATTACATCCTTAGTTATGACACACTTCTCAATGTAGTCATTAGAAGGTATCTCATACATGAGATCCATAACTGCATTCTCCATAATAGCACGAAGTCCTCTGGCACCTGTCTTTCTCTCCATTGCTTCCTTAGCTATCTCTCTAAGTGCATCCTCCTCAAATTCAATGTCAACTCCGTCAAGCTCAAATAACTTCTTATACTGCTTACAGATTGCACTCTTAGGCTC
>CAVELH010000100.1:0-8888 GCA_963616385.1 bacterium
GCAATATTCTTTCTATAGGCAATCGCTGCTATCCAAGTCAGAATAATAGCTACAACAAGTGCTACGGCAAAAATAACGTACTGCAACACTCAGGAGCACCTCCTTATTAAGTTTTCATTGTAAAAATACAACAGTTAAATATTATACTTTTTTTATATATGTGTCAAGGAATTTATCTTCTTTTTTATGCAAATTGTATTAAATATACGAATCTGATTGAACATTTTTCTTAAAAATGTTCATGGCTTTCATAATGTTTTCATACTTAAAACCACGTCTTACAAAAAATCCATACATACGTCGCACCGCTTTTTCATCTGAAAAATCCATACAACTATACCTTCTGTTCATCATATCCAGTATCGTATCTGTCTCATTAAAATCAACATCCTCAGCGGCATCTGAAATGACGGACTTATCTATACCCTTTCTTGTCAGTTCCATCCTGATGCGATTAATTCCCTTATTATTAGAATTAGATCTTATATAAGAAAGGGCATAGTTTGCATCATTAAGATAACCATATTCTAATAAAAGCTTAATGCTATCTTCAATCTCAGCATGACTATACCCTTTATCAATCAGCTTATCGCGCAACTCCTTAACAGTACGGTCTTTAAAGGTTATATAGTAAACTGCTGTATCAAAAGCACTGTACCTTGCCTTTGATTCATACATATACTACTCCTCCTCAGATACACCTGTATTCTCCTGATTATTATCAACCTCAGTGCCAACACCACACTTAGCTCTTACCTTAGCCTCAATCTCCTGCATGATATCAGGATTGTTAGTGAGGAACAGCTTTGTATTCTCACGTCCCTGTCCTATCTTATCTCCATTATATGAGAACCATGCTCCTGCCTTGTTGACGATATCGTTCTGAACAGCAAGGTCTAATATATCACCTTCCTTGGAGATACCCTTACCAAACATTATATCAAACTCAGCCTCCTTAAATGGAGGTGCTACCTTATTCTTGACAACCTTAACTCTTGTTCTGTTACCAACTACTTCACCGCCTGCTTTAAGTGTCTCTATCTTTCTTACATCAAGTCTTACTGATGCATAGAACTTCAATGCACGTCCACCTGTAGTTGTCTCCGGGTTACCGAACATTACTCCAACCTTCTCACGGAGCTGGTTAATAAATATAACTACGCAGTTTGATTTGCTGATTATACCTGTAAGCTTTCTCAACGCCTGCGACATAAGTCTTGCATGCAATCCCACATGTGAATCACCCATCTCACCATCTATCTCGGCCTTAGGAACTAAAGCTGCTACAGAATCGACTATAATAACATCTACTGCTCCTGAACGAACCATAGTCTCAGTTATCTCCAATGCCTGCTCACCATTATCAGGCTGTGATATATATAAATTATCAATGTCAACACCAATATTCGCTGCATATGTAGGATCAAGAGCATGCTCAGCATCTATAAAGCCTGCAATACCGCCACGCTTCTGAACCTCTGCAACAACATGGAGTGCAACCGTAGTCTTACCACTTGACTCAGGACCGTATATCTCTATCACACGTCCTCTAGGCATACCACCAAGTCCAAGTGCCAAATCAAGGCTTAATGAGCCTGTAGGAACAACCTCTATGTTCATATGTGCCGACTGGTCACCAAGCTTCATAACCGAGCCCTTACCATACTGCTTCTCTATCTGTGCTAAGGCAGCATCAAGTGCCTTCATCTTCTCTTCACTAGCCATACCGAACCTCCTAAAAATAAAACATATGTTTGTTTTTTATACTATAATATAATTCTACTTTCATGTCAATACTTTTATCGAATTTATGTTCGATTTTTGTATTTGACTTATATTACATGACGTAATAATATGCTACAGATATTTTATCTTATGAATATTGTACTGTAAAGCTACATTTTGGAGCATTGTGCCACATTTTGGAGCATATAGATTTCATATTTTAAGATATTTGTTATGCCAATTAAAATGTTATAATTTGCATTATTGATTCTGGCACGTCATCCAAGTATAATAAAAACATATAACAAATAAGGAGATAAGATATGAGCACACTGGCTATTATAGCGGAATACAACCCATTTCATAACGGACACGCATACCAGCTATCGGAGGCAAAAAGGCTTACCGGTGCAAAGCACGCTGTAACTATTATGAGTGGAAACTTTCTACAGAGGGGTGAGCCTGCTATGTGGGGTAAATACACACGTGCAAAAATGTGTGTGTCAGGTGGAATTGACCTTTCAATAGAGCTTCCATTTGCGTACAGCACAGGAAGTGCTCTCGACTTTGCAAACGGAGCTATTAATATTCTTAACTCCTTAAACACTATAGATTATCTCTGCTTTGGAATTGAGAATGGCGAATACGAAGATTTCGACAGACTATCAGATATTATTATAAATGAACCACAGGAATATAAGGATATCCTGACAAGGGAGCTTTCATGCGGGAGCTCATACCCGAAAGCCAGAGCCATAGCACTTTCTATATATACAGAGAGTGACAGCCTAGCTAATCTTGTCGCATCCCCGAACAATATTCTGGCACTTGAATATATCTGTGCACTCAAGCGTACAAATTCAAGGATAAAGCCAATACCAATAATAAGACAGGGGGCAGGCTACCATGACAATGAGCTTAACGATAACCTAAGCTCTGCCACAGCCATAAGGGATAGGCTTCTCTCAACATATGAAGCCTCTGATATAGATATCCTAAAAAAATATGTTCCTGATACAACATTTGATATTATAAGGGAGAACTATAATTTCACCTCTCCCGTTACCGCAAATGACCTGTCAGCACATTTGCAGACGGCAAGACTTAATATGGGATACATCCTTAAATCATTACCTGATTATATGCCATGCGATATGAATAAAGACATATACAATATGCTTATGAATTGTCCATTAGACAGTGATATTGAAGCTATAACCGATAAAATGAGTTGTAAAAATTATACCCGGACAAGATTAAGACGTGCTCTTCTCCACTTGATTCTTGGCTACACGGAGGATATGCGAAGCACATTTATATCCGGTGGATATGGATATTATGCAAATATACTTGCATTAAGAAAGGACAACAACGGACTGCTCAAGCAGATAAAGGCAAACAGCAATATACCAGTCATATCCAAAAAGGCTGACTTTGATACAATTATATCCCAATATGACAATATAAATTATGACACTGCCAAAGCTATGTGGGAGCTTGACACTAACGCAACTCTTCTATATAACTGCATGATTTACAACAGATATAAAACCAGACAGCCAAATGACTATAATGTTATCATTCCCATTGTATAGCATATAGTCATATTACACTGATAAAAAACATAATATTAGCTAAGATATTTCCGCGGGATGTCCATATGTGTACTATCATTTTATGCTTTGTTATTCTTGTTTTGTTTATCACGAATAATTCAGTAGTTATAAATGGTGCAGCCTGCGGACTTATGCTATGGTACAACAATGTTATTCCTGTTCTTCTTCCTTTTATGCTCCTCTCAAATATCATGGTCTCAAGGATAGGCAGGTACACAAGCAAAACATCCTACGCAATTATCACCACATTATTTCTCGGCATATTCTGCGGTTATCCGTTAGGTGCTAAAACTGCCTCCGATTTTGTAAAAAGAGGAAATATCTCCAAAACAACAGGCAATATACTCATACCCTTATGCAACAATTCAAGTCCTATGTTCATAGCAGGATACATAGTTCATACCCTCTTAAATGACCAGATAACCTTTCCATGTGCAATGCTCGCCATATACATACCTTACATTATATTCGTAGTTGTTGCACTCCTTATATGTAAAACAGTCCAAGATGGACATACAGAATATCATAATAATATATCGGGCAAATCTCACGGACATTCAGAATATCATAATAACGATAATAAATCAGACAAATATACAAAACATCAAAATGACGATGCATCAGACAAATCTCGCAAATACACGAAACATTCATCTGAAAATATATCGTCCACAAATGAACCCGATATTATTATGGACTCCGTTACCCAGATTACATATGTCGGCATTTATATAATGCTTTGTTCAATAATAATAGAATTTATAAAGTATATACCAGGGCTGCCATTAGATAAGCTTGCCCTCCTGTCAGGTATAACCGAGATAACAAACGGAACACATATAGTTTCCACCTGCAATGCATTTTCAGGTCAAATAAAAACAGCCCTCGTTATAGCTTTCACCTCGTTTGGTGGAATATCTGCCATACTCCAAACCAATAAGGTTATAAGCCATTCAGGGCTGTCCATAATATCCTATATTATAATCAAAACAATATGTGCGGTGGGAACCTTCTACATGACGCTGTTACTCATCTAAAAAGTCATCCTCGTCATCATCTTCAAAGCCGTCATCCTCGTCATCTTCATCTTCGTAGTCCTCGTCGGCTCTCTCACCATACACGTCCACATCATCATCTACAGGTGATGTCTGCTCAGGTGCTGCTACAACAGGCTCAGGTGTTCCAACCTGTCCATCCGAAAATGCACTGTCAAGTTGCTCCTCATCAGTTGCATATGACATATTGCTGCTTGCTGTGAGAAGGTTAATGTTAGCCTCCATCTCATTCATGTTATTCTCAATTACATAATTATCATTCTCAAGTGACTCGATAAGTGTTCTGTAATTATCCTTCTCCATATCATGAATCTTGGTGAAGATATCCTTCATCTCTGCCAGCTTATCCTTAGTATAATACATAGCACCAAGACGAATTTCGTTAGCTTCCTCTGAAGCCTGATCTACTATCTGCTGTGCCTGATTTCTAGCCATATCAAGAATCTCATTAGCTCTTATGTTGGCAAGCTCTGTTATCTGGTGCTGGTCTACAAGACGGTTAGCCTCATTGACTGACTCTGTGATAATTGCGTCTGAACGTGTTCTCGCATCTGCAAGAATAGCCTCCTTGTTACGCATAATCTTCTTGCAACGCTCTATCTCACTAGGAAGCTTAAGCTTAAGCTCCTGTATCATTGCCTCAAGCTCATCCTTGTGAACTACTATTTTATTCTGAGAAAGCGGATAAAACTTACAGTTATCGATAAATATCTCGATCTGATCTATCATTTCTTCAACGCCTTTTTTACCCATCTTGCAAATCCTCCTAAATTTGTTTCATCTTATCTATGAGTTTCGCGATTACGCACTCCGGCACAAATTCCTTAAGGTCAACTCCGTATCTGGCATATTCTTTTACTATGCTGGAACTTAAATACGAATACTCTAAACTTGTGGATAAAAATACTGTATCCACATCTGGTGCTACCATTCTGTTACTCTGAGCCATCTGCATCTCCAAATCAAAATCTGTCAGAGCACGCAGACCTCTTATTATTATGTTTGTATTCTTCTGTTTTACAAAATCCACTAACAAACCATTAAATGCTTCAACTGATACGTTCGGCAATTCCGACACTGTATCTTTCAACATATTAACACGTTCTTCCAAAGAAAACAATGGTGTTTTTGCAGTATTGTTCAAAACGCCTATGATAACCTCATCGAACATAACTGCTGAACGCTTAATAATATCATAATGACCTAGTGTAACCGGATCAAAGCTTCCGGGATATATTGCTATACTCATTCTTCTATCCTTTTTCTGACAAATACATGTTTATTTGTCTTATATTTCTTCTCTTTTGTTATCTCAAAGCCCATAGAATCAAGATATCCAAAATCCTCATCCAACGAAGCTTCTATCACTATAAGTGTATCTGTCACAAATTCTTTGTCTGACAATACATTCATAACCGCACGCTCAAGCTGTCTGCCATATGGAGGATCCATAAATATAACATCATAATCAATCTTTTTTAAGCCTGATACAAAGCTTGTTGCATCTGTCTTATAGACACTCGCCCTATCATCAAGCTTAGTATGTGTAAGATTATCCTTGATACATGCATAAGCCTTAGGTGAAAGCTCCACAAAGGTACAGCTGCTTGCTCCCCTGCTCAATGCCTCTATACCTATACCACCACTTCCGGCAAATAAGTCAAGGAATTTGGTCTCATAAGTATATCCTGTCAGCATATTAAATAAGGTTTCCTTTATACGATCCGTTGTTGGTCTCGTATCAAGTCCCTCTATTGTTTTTAATCTAAGGCTTCTTGCGGTTCCTGCAATAACTCTCATTATGTACAACCTCTCTTATTTTGTCAACTTTTTTCTTAAATATGAATTATTTTTATAACTATATGTAATTTAGCTTTATTCTCCACGCATCCTTGTTCTTATCCATTTTCCTGTGTCAGATAAATCATCTACAGTCCATCCTGATGTCTTAGTGCAGGATGACTGAATAAGTGATGATGTCTCTGCCTTGTTTGAGACATTCCATGCAGCGTATGAAAGATTGTATTCATCAATCAAATCAAACCACTGCTCTGCCTGATTATAATCTATAGCACCGTTGCCTGATGCATCACATATAGAAAACTCACTCACTATAATAGGAAGTCCGCTGTCCCTCGCTTCCCTAGCCTTGCTTCTTATATTATCTGTGTGAGTTGCAGCATAGAAATGTATAGCATACATTATATTGTCATAATCTGTTATAGGATCCTTCGCTGCAACATCAACATCCTGACACCATGTAGGTGTTCCTACTATAATAATTGCATCTGGTGCGTTATTTCTTATTATAGGGATTATCTCCTCAGCATAAGACTTTACATCCTGCCATGTTGTGCCGCCATTTGGCTCATTACATATCTCATATATAACATTGTCGTAGTCCTTATACTTCTTAGACATTTCCTCAAAAAATGCCTTCGCCTCTTCCTTATATGTTTGAGGATTATTCTCCTGTAATACATGCCAGTCAACGATTACATACATTCCAAGGTCGGTAGCAGCCTGTACTCCTGTATCAACAAGATTCTTAAGATATGTCTTGTCTCCATCAGTGCAGTAGCCGCCGTTCTCATGGGTGTACATTGCAAGTCTTATTACATTTGCATCCCAGTCATCTCTAAAGGTCTTAAATGCATCTTCGTTCACATAATCAGGAAACCAGCTTATTCCATGCGTACTTACTCCCTTTAGCTGGTATTTATTACCATTATTATCTACAAGGTCTGTACCAGATACAGCAAGCTTTCCATGATTAGCAAATGGTGTTCCACTCTCCGTAGCTGTACTGCTGCTTACAGGCTTCTCCTCCTCTGTTGTCTCCTCTGCTTCACTATCACCTGATGATGTATAGAGTTGTCCATCTATGTAAAGTCTTGCTCCCTCAGTCATCGATTTTAACTGAGCCTCACTTGACGCATTTACGATGAACCCGATATCTCCCACTGAGCCATTGGCAGCTATTGTTCCATTGTACTCAACAGGTGTTATTGTCAATACATTATCCTTTATCTCAAAGTTACCATTCCATGAGCTGTCAAGAGTAACTCCACTTGGAACATCAAGCTCTATACTCCAGTTGTTGAGCTCCTTAGAGGATTCATTAGTTATCTTCGCATCAAGCTGACCTGAATATCCGCTTGCACTCTCCCATCCGGCAGAATTATTGATAGTCACATAACAGTCTGCCTCTTCATTGGAAGGCGTGGCATCTACAGGTGTTGCCGCATCAATAGGTGTCGCCTGCTCAGTTGTAGTATTTTGCTCTGTCGTAGTCTTATCCTTCTTCTTGCCACCCTGCATCACCAAAATTACAACAAGTGCAATTATAACAACCGCCAAAGCAGCAATTATACCAATCATAATCTTAGTTGATTTACTTTTGTTTTCTCCCCCGTTCATATTGTTCCTCACTTTCATTTCATTATTCTCCAGTTTAATTTTAAAGAGAAAAAAATGGTTTTATTTTTCATGTTTTTGCTAGTTTATTATTCATAACAACGCACATAATAGTAGTGTAACAAGAAATCATTTTTGTTGCAATATAAGATTTAAAAAGGAGAAAAGATCATGAGCAAGAATAAAACAAGTGTTCCTGAGGCTAAGAGCGCAATGGATAAGTTCAAGTATGAAGTAGCAAACGAGTTAGGTGTACCTCTTTCAGATGGTTATAACGGTAACCTCACATCAAGACAGAATGGTTCTGTAGGTGGTATGATGGTTAAGAAGATGATTGAGGCACAGGAAAAGGCAATGTCTAATAAGTAGCCTTAAAAATAATGACTGCAAAATGCATATAATATAATCAGTTAATTCTGAATATATTATATGCATCCGCAGTCTCAATATATATATTACATATTCTGGTTTAAATACAGATATAATCGATATAAATCAACCTCATTGTATTCGCATCCTGCAGCACGCTCTGACTCTATATAGTATTTCTTCCTATCCGTCTTAATAAGCATTCTGTAGGCAATAGGCTTTCCGCCCTCTCTTCCTGTTGTTATCTTCTCCATGTCAACCTTCTTTATATCAGAAAGCTTTATCTCGTAGTGATGCTTCTTATCGTTGTATGTGAATATGCCATCCTCTATTGCAGCAGTGCCATATCCACTGTAACGATTCCATTTGTCAGCAAGTACAAGTATAAAAAGTCCTATACATAGAACAAGTGCTCCAACACTTATTATGTTACTCACTAAGCCAGCTCCAAGATAAGCCGAGCTTACCGTTGAAACAAGACCAAATACAGTTATTGCAATTATAACTGTTATAAAAATTGCTCTTCTCCAGCTTGTTATATAACCAACCTCTACCTTCATGTACAACCTCTTTTCCGTGTCTAGATATTAAAAATTCTTTTTAATATTTCATCCTCATGTAAATATTTCTTGGCAAGCTCCCTGTATTTTTCCTCATGTAAATAAGTATGTCTGTGAGGTTTAATAGAAGGTGCCATATCTATAGC
>CAVELH010000101.1:0-8800 GCA_963616385.1 bacterium
CTGTAATATTCTATAGTTTGTACCAGACGCATTTGCAAAGCCACCGCCCATTTCTCCGTTATTAAAATGAAGCACAATAACCATAACAATCAAAAGTATGCGAAGCAGCTCTATGTTTGATTTTCTTACCTTCTTCTCCATATGTTCTATTCCTTATTTTTTTCTGATATAGTCTCTCACCATGCTAAATGCAACCTTTGTCTCATGTATATCTATAACACTTAACACAAGTGTATATACTAATATACTCGCAATTCCTATAACTACACCGGCAAGGCAGAGCTTAGGATAAGTTTCAAAGCAGGTCAGGTCTGCTGGCACAAGCAATACGACAAGTCCAAATACCGCAAAGGAAGCAATCCATCTCTTGTATGTCTTAAGCGGCGAACCCGGCAGCAGATATTTGTATACATATAATATTATGTCATTTGTTCTGTAGATTGACGCAGCTATAGTTCCAAGGAGTGCTCCCGGTATTCCAAGCTTCCAGATTCCAACAACTGATACAACTATATTGATAGCAGACTCAAGTATCGCACGCCACTGCGTCTGCCTGAAATGTCCCGCATAGTTAATCAGATTATTTGCAGCCATTCTTCCGTATGCAAGCAATGGTGTTAATACGAATAGCAGCGGATAATAGCTGTATATATAATTAACATCATTTATCTGTGCTGTATATAATCTCATAAATGGAAGTATAAGTATATATATCGTTGTCATTACAGCAAATACAAGTATCATATACAGTATTTCAAATATATGGTGAAGTTCATAGTAGTTCTTCTTATCCGTACTGTATCTCTGTCCCAGCATAAATCCGAAGCCTGTGTCAACCTGCTGTATCATGGTTGTAGCCATGCTTATTACCATGTTATACATAGTGTATATACTTACTATCTTCAAATCCTGAATAATGAATGTAAGAAGCAATGTATCGGTGTTGTTGAAGATAAGACTTGATACCTGATGGACTAATGTTGCATTTTTCTGAGATATCGCCTCGTCATCCGGTGTTACAGTTAAGTCAAGCCATCTGTATTTCTTGTGTATATATACTCCGTATATCAACATCTGCAATATGTTGATTACAAAAAATGAGAACTGAACAGCAAGAACGTTGTAGCCCATAAGAAGTAAAACAACCTTGGCAAGACTTGTGAGTACATTTATAAGAGTTGTGATATTGATGGATATGTAGCTATATCCCTCAACCTGCATAAGAATCTTATATTTGCCCTGATAAAAGAAATTGATACAGTTGCCAAGTCCTCCAAAAAGAATAACAAGGACAACTGTCCAATATGGAATATCTGAGTCAACAAAAACAGGGTATGCAAAAGCCAGCACTGTAACAGCCAGTGCGTAGAGATAACCTGTTTTCTTATAGAAATGGTGCGTGGCAGCCATTATTCCCTGTATTTTTTCACGGTCATTATTAGCCACAGGTCCGTATAAAGCCTGAAGTGAAGCCACACCTACGCCTGCCTCAAGTAAGCTGAAGCAGGTAAAAATCTGCGAAACCGAGGTCAGAAGTCCATTTACCTCTGAGCCATAGCTCACAAGCACAAGTCTGGGTATAACAAGACCAAGACATATAATAACTATCTGCCCTAGAAATCCATATAAAACATTGAGTATGCCTTTTTTCGCATCCTGCATACCTACACCTCATCAATAATTCTAATCTGAATACAAATATTAATCTACAACAATATCTGATACCAGAGTAATCGACTGTCAAACTCCTCTGTCAGAAACTCCGGTTTTTCCACTCTCACAAAGCCAACCTTTTCATACATTTTCTGAGCGCGGATATTATAGTCATACACATCAAGATACAGCATATCAAGCATTAGCTCCTCATGTGCTATTCTGAATAATTCCTCTGTTGCCTTTTTGGCAAAGCCTTTTCCTATAGCCTTACTTCTGCATGAAATGGCATACTCTGCCCTCTTATCCGTGTAATTGATATTCTTAAGGCTTATAGTCCCCATATACTCATCCGCATCATCAACGATTGCATAGTGAATATTGTTCTTATCTGTAGCACACGATGATATAAAATCCTTACAATTATCTATAGTCATGTGCTTGAAATCCTTGCCAAGATTAGATGCAACATTGTCATCATGCATCCACTCCAGCATATACTCTGCATCCTTAAGTTCTAACTGTCTGAGTCTCATATTAATCTCCAAAATACCTAAAACCTGTTTATAGTATCAACAATATGTTTTTTCTCTTCCTCAGTCATTCCTACCCACAGAGGAAGTGATACCTCCTGTGATGCAAGTCTCTCTGCAACAGGGTAATCACCCTGCTTATATCCAAGCTCTGCATAGCCCTCCTGCATATGTACAGGTATTGGATAATGTATAAGAGCCTTTATTCCATTGTCATCAAGATACTTGATAAATTCGTCACGTTTCTCTGTAAATACAGAATAAATGTGCCATACATGCTGCTCTGTCTCAGGATATACAGGAAGTGTTATCTTCGGATTATTGATATGCTCTCTGTAATAACCCGCTATCTCTCTTCTCTCCCTTGTCCACTCATCAAGTCTAGTGAGCTTTACTCTCAATATAGTTGCCTGAAGCTCGTCAAGTCTAGAATTAAAGCCCTTGTATATATGATGATATTTCTGCTCAGAACCATAGTTTCTAAGTGCTCTTATCTTTCTTGCAAGCTCATCATCATTAGTTGTAACAGCACCCGCATCACCAAATGCGCCAAGATTTTTTCCCGGATAAAAGCTAAAGCCTGCCGCATCTCCAAGTGAGCCAACGCGTTTTCCGTGTAACATAGCTCCGTGAGCCTGTGCAGCATCCTCTATGACACGGAGATTATGCTTCTTTGCTATCGCACATATGCTATCCATATCTGCAACTCTTCCGTACAAATGAACAGCCATAATAGCCTTAGTCTTATCTGTTATCTTCTCCTCTATCTTATCTACGTCAAGATGACAGGTTGATGCGTCAGCGTCCACAAAAACAGGAGTTGCCTGACAATAGCTAACTGCAAGTGCAGTTGCTATAAATGTATTGGCGGGAACTAATACCTCGTCCCCAGGACCTATTCCGTACGCCGCAAGGATAAGATGAAGTGCATCTAATCCATTTCCAACTCCTATGCAATGCTTAACATTACAATATGCTGCATACTCCTCCTCGAATTTTTGAAGCTCCTCGCCCATTATAAACCAATTACTGTCTATAACCTTCCTGACAGCAGCGTCAAGCTCGCCCTTTATCTCGTTATGAATGTAGCTTAAATCTGAATACGCTATTACATCCTTCATTTTTAATCATCCTTTCTCGCATAGCCCAAAAGGCATGCAACATATAACTTTACAGCCAATATCCTGTTTCTCTTAAATATATCACTAAAACCCTGTTTTTTCACTTTTTTATAAAGTTTCCTGCTGTATCTGGTACATGACAGCAGGTAATCCCTCACTATATCACAGGCTACATCATAAGCATTGCCAGATTTAGAAACATCCGCCCCAAGCTTACCTGCAACCAACCGCATGGCATTAACATAATTATCAAAATTATTCTCACCTGCTTTGGCAAGAAGCAGGGCATCAGTATTTTTCTCATCAAGTCCAAGAGACTTAACATAGTCTTTCCGTATCTCAACCGCCTGATTCGTAAGCTCCTGCTTACGCACGTTGGAGGTTGACTGACTGTATATGCGGTATGCAATGAGAATGTCAGGCAGCAGAGCTATCTTTCCAAATTGTGAAATTCTTATTATGAACTGATAGTCCTCCGCAAGCTTTGCCGGACCATACAAAAGTCCATTATCTCTGCACACGTCGCCGCGAAACATAATCGAGGAGTGTGTGAAAAACATATTTCCGAAGCACAGACTAAACTTAAGCGTTTCGCTTGTGTACTCCCTGACAGGTAAAAAATCTGACTCCACATCATCTATTATATTGTTTCTATATGAGCCACACATCACAGTGTCCGTATGCTCATCAAGGTATGCCACCTGTCTTGCAAATCTATCGGGATAACTTATATCATCACAATCCATTATTGCAATATACTCTCCGCGTGCTTCTCCCATAGCGCGATTCTGCGTCTTGCAAAGTCCCATATTGTGCTCATTTTTAAGAAATCTTATTCTCTCATCAGTATAGCCCTTCACAATATCAACCGAGCCATCTGTAGAGCCATCATCTATAATAAGTAATTCATAATCCTTATATGTCTGTGAAAGTATACTGTCAATCGCAGTCGAAAGATATTTTTCTCCGTTATATACCTTCATAATCAGTGAAACCTTTGGTCTTTCGCTCACAGGTAACACCTCCCGTCTATACTCTTACTGCTTGTTCTTCTTCACAAATTCCAGAAACTCATCGTAGTTTCTTATATAGTCCTCTTCCTTATAGTAGTCTGAGGCAAGCACCATAAGTACGGCATCAGGAGAAAAATCATACATCTCTCTCCATATATTATTGCTTATATATAAGCCCTCATATGGTTTCTCAAGCGGAACAATTTTTTTCTCCTCACCATTATCCATGAGTATCTTACATGAACCATGAATACATATAAGTATCTGCTCAAGGGACTTGTGTGCGTGAAATCCTCTTCTCACACCCTCGCCCGTGTCGTACATATAATATACTCTCTTTATGCTGAATGGTATGTCCTTATTCTCCTCAAGAGCAACCAACTGCCCTCTGTCATCACCATGTTGCTGAAAAGCGTATTTTACAACCTGCATTAATCATTCCTCTTTTCCAGAATTTTATTGTACAGCTTCATGTACTGTTTGCTTATATTTCCTATCTCAAATGAGCTCTCCGCATATTCTCTAATCCATTTTCTGTCGTATTTATCAAGCGTATGCTTCATTCTCTCTATTCCCTGTGCCAATGCCCCGGCACTCTTCTTCTCCACTATTATTCCAGCCTTTTCAGGAACAAGCGAGTCAACACCACCTGAATTAGTTCCAAGCACAGGCTTTCCGAGAAGCATAGCCTCCTGAACCGAAACTCCACTGCACTCAAGCAGACTTGCAGATACGAAAAAGTCCATTTCATTTACTATCTCATAAAGCTTCTTTCTCTCACATCTTCCGTGGAACTCGCACACATCATCTACACCAAGCTCCTTTGCAAGGTTCTCAAAATACTCCAGATATTCTCCGCCGCCTATATGATGCAAAAAGACCTTCTCGCCCTTGTTCTTAAGTATCTGCATGGCATCAAGTAAATACCTTAGTCCCTTTATCTCAAGGTCATATAATACCGCAACTATAACGATATTCAGATATCCATCCTTGTAATACTTATGGGATTCCTTCTCGTAATCAGGCATTATAATCCCATTATATATGACATCAAAATCAAATTTTGGATAAACCGTAGACAGCTTTTGTCTGGAATCCTTAGATACACATATGTTAGCTGCACTGTTTCCATAAGCTCTCTTAGAGTAAAAATGTCCAAGTCCCGGCTTGTCAACCCTGCTTAGCTCGATAGGATTGTGTTCTGTCACAATATATGGTATCGAGAATTTCTTAGCTAAGTCTGCCGCATAATATCCTGCCGGATAAGCACAGTGAGCGTGTATTATGTCCGGTTTAAAATCCTCGACTATACGGGCAAATGTCTCCTCTATCTGCTTCGCAGTCTTATGCATACCCGTAATTCCTTCGTAGTATTTGCTTCGATAAGTCTTAATACCCCACTCATCCTTACAGGTCTCATTCTCTGTTATCTGAGTGTCAAACGGATAATAGATTGCCACGTTGCAGTGCTTTGACAAATCCATCGACTGCTCATAGTGAAACACGCCCGCCTCAAGCTCAGGCATTCCCATAGGTGTATACCAAGATACCATCATTAATACGTTCATCTTTTTTTCTCCTGACATCTGGCTTTAAACTCAAAGGCTAAGAGTTCTGGATTGGAGATTGCCTTTAAGAGCGTTCCGAAATATTTTCCGCCAAGCCTGTCCGCCTTTTTCTTTCTTCTTCTAAGTTTATTCTCCCTGACAAAGCTGTTGTTATTACTCTCTGCCGCGTATTTCTCAAATATCTTCCAGAATTCCTCGTTATCGTGCAAAAGCTTCTTTCTCCAGCTTGGACTAGGTGTAGTTGACACACCCTCACCGACCTCGTACCAGATTGCATAGTCATCATACAGCTTAAGATACACGTCATCAACAAGTGCAAGTGCGGTAGCCCAATCCTCACAGTATATAACCTTATCCTCAAGCATTGATATATATTTGAGATAATAAGAGGTCTTTGCAAATATTCCTGCTCCGCTAACCCAGTCCTCAGACACAAGGATATTTCTCGCAATCTTCTTATGCTCCACATTTCTGTACACACTTATAACTCTGGGAGAGGTGTGCATTACCTTAATTCTCTCACCGTCTTTAATCTGAAAGCCCTGCATCAAGCCAAAGCAGCAGCTTGTATTCTCTGATTCCATGAACTTTTTAATATCATGTAAGGTTGTGTCCTTATATAACATATCCCCTGCCCCAATCAGCTTAGAATACTCGCCCTTGGCAAGCCTTATACCTCTAAGCATATTGCGGATTGTTCCAAGGTTTTTGTCGCCACCAAGCAGGGTATATTCCGAAAATGCTGTACCATCCAGATATTCTTTAATCCACTCAAAATGGTTGTCCGCTGACGCATCATCACAGACTATTATTTCGTACTCAATATCCCTCTGATTAAGCACCGAATCTATAGTCATTTTTAGCTGTTCCTTTGTCGCATTATATGTTGCAATAATTACACTAAAATCCATAGTATTAATATATGCCTCCTACAATATTCCACAGAAAAATAATATCCTTAGTGCAAGCTCTCCACCAAATCTTTGTCTTAACCTTCTCGGATAAAACACCTTCTTTAGCCAGAGTGCTGGAGTATTTTTCTTGCGGCAGAACAGCTCTAACTGTTTTTTCTCATCCTTATCTAAATCTTCCCAGAATGTTTTCGTAAAATATCTGAGATTTCTCTTTTCCTCTTTTGCGCCCTTACCCATAAGCTCATTTTTCACAAAATTAGTAAGAAGGCTTCTGTTGTCAGAATCATCTGCCGTAACCGCCTCTGCGTGCCTTATATGTGCTGCTGAGCTGTTTTGGTCATAGATAGCCTTTCCAAAGCAGGCAGCTCCTCTTAACATCCATCTGTCATGCAGCTCATTACCCGGATTACAGTCAAGTATGAGCTTTCTTCGCGCCACGTCATTAAATACTATAGTAAAGCCTGAGCCCGGAGTATAATACATGACATCTGTAACTGTAAGCTTCTCCTTTTGAAGTGGGGACTTACGGATAAAAGTTCCATCATCCTCAAGATAATCCGATGCTGTATAGTACACTAACAGCTCATCCTTGTTTTCCTTATCAAGCCTTGTCACAGCCCACTCTATCTTCTCAGGATACCATTCGTCATCCTGATCACAAAACGCATAATAATCCGCATCATCACAGCACCTTGCAATCTCATAAAAGCTTCCCGGACATCTGAGATTTTTGCCATCTGACTCAATATATATAACCCGCTTACCCTGATACTCCCTGTCTGCATATTCCTTTATGATATCAACAGTCTTATCCGATGAGCCATCATCTCTTATATAAATGTCTATATTATCGTAGGTCTGTGCAAGAACACTGTCAAGCTGCCTTCTCAAATACTTCTCTCCATTATATGTAGCTAATAATACATTAACCTTAGGCTTCATACCATCTCTCCACACATTTATAATTTGCCTATCAAAAACAAAAATCTAAGCATTATCTCATCTACCATCTTCTGTCTGAACATATGAGGGTAGAATACCTTTTTAAGTGCAACTATAATATTATATCTTTTTCTGACAAAAAGCGAAAGAAGCTTCCTGTCCTTATCGTCAAGCTTATCCTTATACAAATGCCAGTATTCAGCAAGCATCATCCGTACATTTTTGAAATAACCCCCGATGAAAAACTTCTTTATTCTCCATATCTGGAATTTGACAAAGCTCATTCCGCCGGCACTTACATTATTGCCTGTACGCCTGTAATTTACAGTAGGTCTGTTGTCATATATAACCTTGCCCATTCCCTGACATACCATATATGTCCACCAGTCATGTCCGCAAGAGTGTGACGGAGTGTTGTCAACCATCATCTGTCTGGCAGTGTTGTTAAATACAGAATTAAATCCAAGCGGCATACAGTCAACTATCGCATTTCTAAAGCTTGGATGCTTATCGCCATCTTCAGGAAATGCGACTGACATAAATTCAAGCTTCTCATTTGCAAAATTATAATTAGAAAAATACAGCACCGGAATATCTGTAGCACATTCATCCAACTTCTCCACAGCCATGCTAAGCTTGTCAGGCAACCACTCATCATCCTGATCTGCATAGGCATAATAGTCCGCCTCATCACAGCTATTGACAAGTGCAAAGAAACTCTTTATAAATCCGACGTTCTCGCCCGCAATGAGAATTATATCTCCATTTGCCTCATATTCCTTCAATATATCAAGCGTTTTATCTGTCGAGCCATCATCTCTTACATAAAGCGTTTTATTCTCATATGTCTGTCCAAGAATACTGTCTATCTGCTTTTTTATATACTTTTCACCATTATATGATGAAAGCAAAACATTTATCTTTTTCATTATCTACTCCCATGTATCATTGTCCGCTTATACAGCTTGCTATATAACCTGAGCCATTCTCATACACTCTGTCAAGACTGTCATATAAGCCCTTTGCCATATTGTACTCTTCACTGCCATACAATAC
>CAVELH010000102.1:0-8788 GCA_963616385.1 bacterium
CGGCGGACAGCCGAATAATACAACGATCGGCTCGGAAAGAAGAAAGGTCACGGCTCCACTCAGAATCCCCAGCACCAAAAGCAGCGAAAATGCTGTATTGAAGATGCGGTTGGCCTCAGCCCGGTTACTCTCACCAAGCTTGATACCGGCTCGTGGAGAGCCGCCGAGACCAACCAAATTCGCAAATGCCTGCAGAATCAGCGTGATTGGCAGGACAATTCCAAGCGCCGCCAATGCATCCATTCCAGAGCCGTCAATCTTGGCAACATACATTCTGTCCACAATATTATATAAAAATGTAATTAGCTGTGCGATAACAGCGGGAATTGATAATTTGAAAACAAGAGGCAGGATTTTTCCCTGTTCCAATTCTAATGTCATATCCTGTTTTTTGTTGTTTGTCGGTGACATATATATCTGCTCCTAAGTATAAAATAGTACGAATATAACCCGCCTTTTATTCAGGCAGGTTTCTTTTTCCGTACAACTCCTTTATAATTATTTTTCCAACGTATAAATGCTGCAAGCCCCTGCATCTGTCAAGAGGATAGTCCTCATAACCATATCTTTCGGTGAGAAGCTTTAAGCCATGAATTATTTCATTTTCATCTGAAACAAACTCACACTCGCCAAAACCAATTACGCTCTCATATCTCGTTGTTATGCCATGCTCGGTTTTCTCAACCTTTATAAATATATCTCCCTCAACGCACACCTTAGGATTCTTACGCAGCATATCTATTTTCATACCCTGCTTTGCACAGTGAAAATAGATAACTGCCTTCCCATCCTTCGTCTCCATGCCAAATGATACAGGGACAACATAAGGATATTCGTCTCCCTGTATACCAATCCTGACTGTATCACATCTTTTTAATACATCTATTATCTCATCAACAGATTTTATCTCGCGCTCTTTTCTTCTCATGTCCTACGCCTCCGCTGTTATATATTCTATCTGTTTCCCATGACCTGCACATTCCCTGCCACATATGTAACATTCCCCATGTAAATTACTACTCCATGCTCTGTCTCTATTTTCTTACCTAACTGCAAATCCGTCAAGTGATATCTGCTGTCACCATCTACTATCAGCAGTCTTTCACAACCTCTTGAGTCAACACCCTTCCACGGAGTATCGATATATTTTGTACTAAAAAAAGCCCATACAGTCCCAGGGCTTACTACTGCCTGCTCCCCACAGCCAAACACGAACACATCTCCATCTGAAACCATAACCGGTTTCACGCGTCCATGCAGACCAACCGTGAGCACTCTTCCATTTTGAAGAGTTTTATTCGTGGTCTTATAATCCATATAAAACCATATTCCATCCATATTCTGAAACTTGCCATGCTTACGGCTGATAGTCGTTGCATGCATGGTGATATCTGGAATGTTATCCTTAGACATCCTGCCAACCTCCCATACAAGCCTTGTGTCAAGCAGATATGTATTTAGTTGTCCATTTTCAATTACAATCAAATTATTTTTCATTTTACCACATATCCTTATCCATATCTGGAAGCTCAGACATAAATGCATCTATCTCCGGAAGCTTTAAACCACTTAAAATCTCCCTCGCATATCTGCACAGCTCATCGGGATTAAACTCCTCCGTCTCAGTATCAAGCATATTGTTAAGGCTTGCGTCCTCCAGAATAAATATAATTACACTCTCAAATGGATTTTTCGCACAAAGCGGTTCCATATGTGCAAGCGTAAGCATCTCGTCAATCTGTTCATGGTCCATACTAAGGTGCAATCCGAGAGATAGGATTTTATTTCTAGTTGGATACCATTTGTTCTGTCGTATTGCCGACACACACTGGCGAAGCGAGGATGACCAGCCCTGTCCCTCCGCAAGATTTGCCACGCTGGATGAGTAGCGTTTATAATTAATTGTTATATACATCTTCACATAGGCATAAAATTTCTGATATGCCGATGAAAAGGTTTCTATATTATCATATATGAACTGCTTAAGAGCATCCTCCCCCTGAACATCTGCCAGCTTTTTATCAAATTGCGCTGTACATATATCAGGTATACAAGCAGCATCTTCCTCTATCATATTTGCTTTAATCTGTGAGAGTATGTAATCATAGCTCTCTATCATATCTGCACCACAGAGATTATTAATTACATAAATACACACACAATCCTCCAAGCTTTTTGAATAAAGCTCAGGGTACTGTCCATACCTCCAAAGCAACTGGTTCATGCGTGACAGATTATATCCCGCTGCAAGTCCGATTCTAAGAAATGTCTCACGATTCTTAGGAATAGCACCCTTACACCACTTATCTACAGAAACGCGGCTCACATTGCATTTTTTAGCAAATACAGTCTTACTCCATCCGCCTTCCTTTAATATCCCGTTAATTTTTTCTACCCACTGCTCCTGTTGTGTTTGAAGCAGCGGGAGTATTCTTGCCTTTAAATCTTCCAGATTTTCACATCTCTCGATTTCATCCTTTATATAACTTGTCTCTAAATCATTTTGTTCCATAGCTCTCCACATTTGTATTGCAATAACTCTTCTACTGCATATATTTATCCTTGTATGCTATTCTGATTGGGATAATCGGCAATGCAAAGAATACAAATATTGATATTATAAATGCTATCAATCCTGTCATAATATCATATGGGAATGGCAATATCATCCAGCCCCATTTTGCAATCTTTCCAGCCATCTTTACCGCTGTTCCAAAGCCTCCAAAGAAATACGATATCATTCCTATCATCATTCCTGTAGCAAACATAGAAGCACTAAATGATGTATGCGTGGCTAAATTAAGCAAAAATCCAATCACCGTCATACAAGTTGCTACAATCGCAATATACTGCGCAATTACCATTTTCTTCATTTTAAACCTCTCCTTTGTTCGTTTGTTTTTCAGCTCTTACTGATAGACTTATAATACACGAACAAAGAAAATGTGTTTTCAGGCAAAGTTTACACTTTAGAACCTGCCATCCGCATCAGGGATTGACGAATCCTCATTTAATATTGTGTCGTCCTCAAAAAGAGGCTTCCATTCAAGCTTTTTATATGGATGTGCCTCCTTATTAGCTGTCCATTCCGCCTCAGAGATTTCCATGTAATAACCTGAAGCACTCTCGTCATCTAACTGACCAAGAAATGTTTCGTAATTTACATTGAGTGGTTCATCATAGTAATTTGGCCAAACCCCACCTCCAAGCTCATAATATCTTGTCACCCCATCCCTACAGAGGAGCTTAAGCAAAAAAACTTTTGAGTAATCATCCTCAGGTGTGGGATCATAGATTTCCAAATCATAGTTATCGCCATCTGCGTCTCTAATCGTCATGACATTTCCTTCGCTATAGTAAACCTCTCCATAACGTGCCTCTGGATGATAGAGTGCTTCGCAAATATCTCTAACCTCTACAATTCCTTTCTCAGGATTCCAACATCCAAACAACAGCTCATCGTCGCCATCACCGTCAATATCTTCAATTACATAAAAGCTGTTTTTCCTCTCATATGTAATGATTGAATAATACCCTAGAAATTCACTCGTACCATCAGCCTCATATTCATCCATGCCTTTTCTTGCCTGCTCAATCATAACCTCTAGCTGGGTTTGTTCTTCAAATTCATATTGCTCTGTTTCCTCTTCAGTCTCTTCTGTCTCCTCTATCTCTGTTGTCGCATCCGGAATAACCGGCTCAAACTCCTCAGATGGCACAATTTGATTTACCGGAAGTGTATCATCAAACACGCTTCCCGAGTCCGACGCTGCATTGTGTATTCCAACTCCTATTACGACAATCACAGCAGCTCCAACTATTCCCGCCGCAATCTTGCCACCAGCAGTCTTAAGAATTCCCGCTACCATATTATTGCCAATAACCTGTCCGGCTGCAACATTATCTCCTATTGCCTGCCCTGCCGCAACATTATCTCCTATTGCCTGCCCAACTGCAACATTATCCACTATTGCCTGTCCTGCCGCTCCAGTATACTCAACCGCCTGTCCAAGCATCTGTTCAAATCCTGTTGCTTCACTTATATAATTTCTAAATATTAACCACAACCAAGGTGTTTCCTTTAATTTGTGCTTAATTTGGGTGGCATATTGTTTTTCATCCACATTCTTCTGCTCAGTCTCTGTTATAGCAGAAATCATAGCAGTTCTTGTTTTTCCAAGCGTCTGTCTCACAGCATTACTTGTCCATCCTGTTTTAGCCGCAATCTCAGGAACTCCTGCTCCAAAATAATAATAGTCCTGAAAAACAAGCTTTTCCATAGGGGCAAGCTCGTAAAATATCGATTGTAATTTAGTAATTAATTCAGCATCCTGAAATTCTTCATCTGAAATTGTAAATTCTTCATCCCAAACCGCATAATCATAGAACTGTTCTGTCGTTTCATCTGCACTGTCTGTATTTATGTCTTTGTTTATGTCTGTATTTATGCCTGTGTTTATGCCAGTATTTACATTTATATAATCATTCTGCACTTTGTAACCAATGCCACTATTGGCAAAATACTGCATTGCCTCCTCATTTGCATATTTTGCTGCCCACTGACAGAATACTTCGGTATTTTCCATGCTTTCAGTATTCTGATATATCCTGTCGCACACCTTAGGAACAAGCGAAGCTGCCTGCTCATCATCTGTAATTATCGTTCGAAGCATTGTATAGACAACCTGTTCTGTAATATTCAGCTCCATCTGTACCCCCTGTTTTCTTCCAAATCTTATAGCATTATGACTTGCGTCATATATTTTGATTTTAGCGTTGTATTATATGGTTAATTCATATGGTTAAATTATATATTCATGTAGTTAAATAACATGATTAAAGCATAATATTGTTTGAATATGTGGTCAAGGATATTTTCGACTTATTTTTTGATGTTTTCTATTGTATTTTACTATTTTTTAATGTATTGTAATGATAGAAATTGTAAAATGTTGTTTTGTTGAATGGGGGTATTTATCGTGAAAAAGAAATCTATTATTATAACAGCAGCTTTGTCACTGCTCGCTGTATGCAGCGTATGCACATATTTAATCAAAAGAGACTCACCAGAAACCAAAGCTCAGATTGAAAATGCTTCTACAGAAGATACTAACTATACTACACTTTCTAATGGAAATAATTTACTTATCAAGGAAGAGACTGACAACAGCACAGTTCCAAATGAGTATTTATATTACTCAACTCCAAGCTCCGATGTTGAGGCTAGAGACGAATATAATACTCTGACAAACGGAGACACAATATTAATCAAAGAAGATTACACGGAAGCAAAATAGTAGGAGAGAATTTTTTCTAAGGCATATATTATCGTGAATGATAATATATGCCTTATTTATAACATTCCATAAACGCAGGATACATTCTTTCCATCTCCCCACGATTTATGCCATATTTCTTAGCTAATTGTCTCCAATTATCTCTTACTATATTTTTGATTAATTCAACCTCCTCCAACGCCTTTTGTTCATCTATTTCATAATACTTAGCCGCGTCAACAGCCAAATCAAAATCGATATTTGAATTGTCTGCATCCACATTAAGCGATAAATAATCACCATAAATATCTGGATTAACATCGTATAATGGTGACAATTCCCAACCTTGACTGGTTAGTATAAAACCATGATTTCTGAAATGATCATCCGTATTAGATACAGCCATACTAAAAACTATACGTCTCCATAATTCCTGCAAATCGCATTTAGGTCTTGCCCCGTTTGCCTTCAAAAATGAAACAATATCAAGGTAACCGCTTCCATCCGTAGAACCTGCTCCATCCTTTTTTCCAAGCATTGTCATGGCAGACGAAAAATGAATTCGTTGTTTATTTTTTCGGTCAAATCGTTTAACCAAATATGTTGTTCCTAATTCTGAAAACCTTTCAACTTTTGCTTCCGGTACATTTAGCTTACATATCTGTGCTAAATCATGGACAACCATCTCCCATGCACCAGAATTAAAATCATCATGCTTTGAAGGAAATTTTGCAATCCATAACGAACCATCCAGAGCAATAACAGATGCCTTCGGTCTCGCTCCTCCAAGCGAGGAACCAGGTGCAAGTAATTGTTTTAACCATCTATCATCAAGACCTGAATCATCATTTTCAAATGCTATAGATGCCTGCTCAAACTCCCGCAAAGAAGTCCAAGGTGGCGTTGCAAATTCTTTGTCATTTGCAAGGAAATCACCATTAATATCTGTTTTAAAACGTAATCCTCCCATTCGTGCTTCATCATAAACACCCAGAAGATAATCACTCTCCAACAATTTTCTTGGTTTTTCAATATGATTCTTTGCCCTAATTTCCTCTCTCCGGTTCATAAGCCTTTTCCCCCACCTATCCGGACATGAATCGGCAAATACGCCAAATATATCTTTATCGTCTGTTATATATTGTCGTCCCTTATATAACTTCAAATCTGGATCTAATATCATGTACTGCTTTTCAACCCAGCTATGCTCATATTCAAAGGAATAAAATTCCCTTCCCCTCGTCTGCGACACATATATAGTTCCTACCAACTCATTCTGAAATGGCAGAAAATCAGCATATACATATATCTTTTTTTCATTCCCCATAAACCAAATTACCCCTTCTTTGACACACGTTTTCTCACAGGCAAATCTAAATCCTGCAATTTACGTCCCAGCTCATCATCCTTTGCAACCAACAATAAATCCTTATCCATATAATTAAGGGCATGTAATACAGCAGCGTAACACCCTATAGCAACAGAAGATTCACCCTTTTCTATTGAAACCAATGTTGCTCTGCTAATTCCAGCCCGTTCAGCAACCAACTCTGCTGACAGTTTTCTTCTTAATCTTGCATATTTAATTTGTAATCCCATTTGCTCTAATATATCTTCCGTTTCAGGCAGCAACACAATTGATTTTTTCGGCATAGCATCATCTCCTTATGTAAATAATATTATACATTATATGAGTTTTTGTCAATTTTTATTTACTTACCGTTGATAAAACACCGCCCAATAGTATATTCCATCCTCTGTATGTGAAACACTAGCACCAAGACTAGAACAGTTATCCAGATTAACAGAACCGTTCTGTCTCATATTAATCTCTCCGATATACTCGTCCAAGGCTTGTTTTACATCACGAACCTCTGCTCTTGTCTGGAAGGTATAAATTACCCATCCGGTATCAGAAAGCCCATAAATATCAAGTGTACTGCTGCCTATCTCTGAAAGCTTCTCATTTAGTTCATTTGCATTTGTATAAGAAAGCAAAGCTGCCTGATTTGCCGCATACTCTGCTGCGTCTGACAATTCTTCGTTCCAGACAAGATGCATGCCATTATCATTATGTAAACCTGCGCACAAATCATATAGCTCCTGTGCATACGCATTATCGTCCCCATGTGTAGTCTCAGACACAGTCTTACTATCACCGTTTTTGCGCAAATATATGCACGCACCTGTCACAATCGCAAATACACATACTATTACTACCGCTATTATTAAACGTGACTTTTTCTTCTGTTCTCTCTGAATATCCGAAATCATCTTAGTTATCGCAGTATTTGTTTTGTGTCGCTCTGTTTTATGCTCCACCGTTCCATACAGACGTCCATATAAACTCTCTGCGTCAGGAATTCTCTGTTCAGAATATAAAGCAAGCCCCTGCATTAAAGTCTCCTCAGCTTCCGGCTCAATAATAACTCCTAACTTAGACGGTGCAGCCAACCTGTCATCCTTTGCACGCTCTAGCGCAGACATTACACGCCCTCCGGTAATGCAGGTATAGATTGTCGCACAAATGGCATAAATATCCGAATAAGGACCTACCTGTCCGTGAGCCACAACCTGCTCAAGCGGTGAATATCCGCCCTTTCTTACCTTATTTTCGTTGTAACTGCCATATTGCTTTGCCGCCCCAAAATCAATCAGCTTTACCTTTCTGTCATTTGTAAGCATTATATTGTCAGGACTGATATCCCTATGGATAATGCCTTGCTTATGTATATCAATCAAAGCTCTAATTACAGGTTTCATAATCAAAAGTGTCTGTGGTACAGAAAGTCTCCCTCCGCACTCCTTTATATAAACCTCTAATGATTTGCCATCAACATAATCCATAATAAGGTAAGCTGTGTTATTTTCCTCAATAAAATTATAAATATTAACCACACCCGGTTGTTCATTTAACGCTGCGAGAACCCGTCCCTCTTCAATAAAACGAAGCTTTTCATTTTCAAATGCATTGCCTTTTTGTCCATCACACGGATAAACCCTCTCATCATCAGGTCTGCGATAACAATAGCCCCGCATATAGAATTCCTTAATTGCGACCTTGCGTTTCAGCCTCTCATCATATCCAAGATATGTGATTCCGAAGCCCCCATCACCTATTACCCGTTCTATTCTATATTTATCTTTCTCTAAATATGTTCCCTCAGGCAACCAATATTCTTCCATAATTACATAACCTCAAGCTCTTTATACCCCTATATACAAAACGCCGCATATAAAGGAACAACCTTTTTATTATCCTCAAATGCAAAATTTTTAGCTGACAATTTAATTGCATAAGCTGGTTTATAGGTTTTCATATACACCATAAGACTTTTGGCTCTTGTATTATCGGCAGATTTTACCTCAATAGGAATCAGATTATCATTACGTTGAATAACAAAATCTATTTCTGCTCCACGCTCCGACTCCCAGTAATATGTCTTATATCCGTTAATAGTAAACTGTACATTCGCATAATTTTCAGCCATTCCACCCTTAAAGTCATTAAT
>CAVELH010000103.1:0-8771 GCA_963616385.1 bacterium
GAGTCATTACCCTTTATACAAATGAATAAATCCCCCGGCTTGACTTCTCTTGAATTGTTCTTTATACCATTTATCTCTATGTCTATATTGCCTTGAATGACCTCATAGGACAGACTCTCAAGCAAATCTCCTAATCGCATGTCACATCACCCCGCAAATGACATAAAATAAATAAGGGGGCTGTCACAGTTATTATGATTCAGCCTATGTAGGATAAACATAACTGCTGTGGCAACCCCTCGCCCTTACTCGTCGTCTCCGACTATTTTAACTACGCCACTATATAGCTCATCAACCGCAATAGATAATGGCTTTTTACCCTTTGCAGGAACTAATGGCTCTGCACCTGCGATAATCTGTCTGGCTCTCTTCGAGGTTGCCATAACGATTGAATATCTGCTCTGTACAACTGGCTGTTCTCCAGGTTCTACCTCACTATTAACAACTTCCATTAAGTCTGTGTATGATGGATGTAACATACTTTTTCTCCCTTCTACTGCGCTTGCAGCTCATTCTTAATATCTTCTATAAATTTCAGGTTATTCTCACGCAGGCATTTGTTACCAACAATGATTGAATTAACCGTTTCTACACAATCCTCTAATACGTCATTCACAACGATATAGTCGTATTCCTTCATGGCTTCCGATTCCTCAGCAGCCCTGTTCATTCTCTTATCTATAACCTCTTCACTCTCTGTTCCACGTCCTGCAAGTCTGTCTCTTAAGCTTGCCGCACTAGGAGCTGAGACAAATATAAGAACCGAATCCGGATACTGCTCCCTGATATTCATAGCACTGAACCTCTATCTCAAGGATAACATCATGTCCCTGTGCCATCTCATCCTCTACGAATTTTCTAGGTGTTCCGTAATAATTCTCTACATACTGCGCCCACTCAATAAATCCATTGTAGTCAATGAGATTACGGAAATCAGCTACAGACTTGAAATAATACTCACGTCCATCAACCTCTCCCGGTCTCGGAGCTCTGGTGGTCGCAGAAACAGAAAGACTATATCCGTATTTCTTCACCAGCTCCTTGACAACAGTGCCTTTTCCAACACCTGAGAAACCGGAAATAACAATCAATAATCCCTTTTTCATATTGAACCGCCTCCACTTCTACTCTATATTCTGTATCTGTTCTCTTACCTTCTCTATCTCAGTCTTAAGATTGATACCAATATCTGATATATCAAGAGAGTTAGACTTGCTAAGGATGGTATTAGCCTCACGGTTCATCTCCTGAGCTATGAAGTCAAGCTTTCGTCCTACAGCTCCGCCCTCTAACAATATATTCTTCGTTCCGGCAATGTGGCTCTTAAGTCTGACTATCTCCTCGTCAACACATACCTTATCAGCGAAAATAGTTACCTCTGTCGCTATCCTCTGCTCATCTATCTGAGCATTAGATGCGAGCTCATTTACCTTCTCATATAACTTAGCCTTATACTCTGCTATTATCTCAGGTGACTTCTTCTCTATCTCTGATACAAGCAACGCCATATCATCAAGCTTCTCTATAAGGTCTGTTCTTAAATTCTCACCCTCGATAACTCTTGCCTCAACAAAATGCTCTGCCGCTTCTTTTATTCCGCTCTGTAAGAACTCCCACAGGCTATCCTCATCAGTGTCCTGTTCCTCTAAGGTGAGCACCTCCGGAAATCTTGCAAGCACAGATGGCTTGATATCCTGATCTAATCCAAATTCCGAAGCCATGCTCTTAAGATGTTCTACATATTCAGCAGCAATCTCTCTATTATATTTGACGCAGACACCAGCCTTTGTATAATCCTCATATGTGATATACACATCGACCTTGCCGCGCTGTATAAAATCCTTTAGATAGGTTCTAACCATCGTCTCAAAATGGTTAAGCTTCTTTGGCATCTTGATATTCATGTCGCAATATCTGTGATTGACAGCCTTAATCTCAACGATAAGCTTCCTGTCATTATCCACGATTTCGCTCCTGCCAAATCCTGTCATACTCTTTATCAATTTGTTCACCTATATCCTTTTGTTAATTTTACCGTGTCTTTACATTATAGTATATGCCATGTCAAAAATCAATTGCAAAAATTGTTGCATATTTCATCATTCCACGTCATATATTAAACTTCCTTTATACCATGTATATCAGGCTTTATTGCCATAGAATAATTAGTGTGATATATGACAAACCCAGGCTTTGCCTTAGGCGGCTTCTTCAGGTTTTTCTTCATGGTGTAATCAACGTCAACCTTAGGAGCCTGATTGCCGGACGAATAGTATGCAGCAAGCCTTGCAGCCTCCTCATATGTTCTGTCAGGTATCTCAGTGCTTCCCTCTGTCTTAACTATGACATGAGAGCCCGGCATCTGCTTAGCATGAAACCACATATCATTTCCTGTTGCAAGCTTAAAGCTAAGCTCGTCATTCTGATAATTATTCTTGCCGACATACATATGATATCCATCAGAGGATATATAGTGAAGCGGCTTACTTTTATCCTGCTTTTTATTCTTGCCCTTCTCAGATTTTTTTCTTATATAACCGCTGGCTATGAGCTCCTCCTTAATCTGCGCAAGGTCGCTTAATGCCTTTGCAAATTCAAGTGAGGTCTGTACCGATAAAAGATAATCAAGCTCCTCCTTAGATGCCTCTGTCTGCTCAGTAAGTGCCTCGTAGGTTCTCTTAAGCTTATTGTATTTTGCAAAATATTTCTTGCCATTATCCATGACTGAGATGTCGGAATCAAGCGGTATGCTTATCTCTTTTCCATCATAATAGTTCTCGCATACAAGCACCTTATCTCCAGACTTTGCACTGTAGCCATATGCTGTTATAAGCTCACCGTAAACGCGGTACTTGTCCCTCTTCTCAGTATCCTTAAGCTGTGCAAGCTGTAGGTCATATTTTTTTGCAGTCCTCTCGATAGCATTTGAAACTATCTTCCTTAAATCTGATGACCTCTGCTTCATTCTTGTGGTTATACTCTTCCCACTATAATACTCCTCTATAACCTCCGACATAAAGGTAAATACCTTAAGACCGGATATATGCTCCGATGGCATCTCCTCATCCTTAACAGTGCCATACATCGTAAGCAGCACAGAGGAAAATTCCTTAGGTATATACCCCTCATATGCTATACAAGGTGTAAAGCTTTCATTTCTTATGCATTCACACAGCTTCGCAAATTCTCCATACAATCTGTCACTCTGTTCCATGGTAAGTGTAGATGTGCTTGCACCACCGTCAACTCCTGCCCTGTACGAGACCTCATTTGCAAGCACCGGAGATATTCCGGTAATAGATGTGTATATCGCCTTTGACACAGTAAGCGGCTTGGCTAGTACATGATTAGTGAAATAATTTATATCCACCTCTAAAGGATTCTTCTTGTCATGCGAAGGCGGATATACATATTCACGTCCGGGAAGTACCTCCCTCACTGAGCTTACCTGATGTGATATATGCTTTATACTGTCAATTATCACATTATCCTCACCTGTAAAGATTATGTTACTGTGCTTACCCATAAGCTCGACTATTAACTTCTTTGTACACAAATCACCCATTTCATCGAGATGCTCTATCGTAAGCTCAACTATTCTCTCGAAATCAGGCTGTGTAATATCTATAATTCTGCCATTTCCAATATGCTTTCTAAGGAGCATACAAAAACCCGGTGCAAGT
The DNA here is from genome assembly GCA_963616385.1 of bacterium. Classification (GTDB taxonomy): domain Bacteria; phylum Bacillota; class Clostridia; order Lachnospirales; family Lachnospiraceae; genus Coprococcus_C. Next base: position 3,684 of record CAVELH010000103.1, read on the forward strand.
GCCGGGTTTTCCTTATTTTTCTCAGTTACAAAAATAAGTGGAAGGCTGGCATCAGCAGAGATGGTCAGCCTCTCGGTCACGCCACCATTGCTGTTCTTGTTTTTTATAACCAGACATATCTCATCCGTCTCCGGCTGATATATCTTATATATACGTCCGCCTATCAGTTTCGTCTTTAACTCGCTGACTATTCCTGATATAGCCACTCCATCTAATGCCATATCGTCCTCCAAGAACTATTTTATAGGTATGAGCTTCCTTTCCTCTCTGGAAACTGCTTTCTTAGGATTAACAATTATTATACTAAGCACGCCATCCTTAAATGCAGCTGTTATGTCCTCCTGCTTAATATCATTTCCAACATAGAAGCTTCTCTTACATCCGCCTATAAGCCTCTCCCGTCTTATAAAATGAACCTTTTTCTCGTCCTCCTCAAGCTGCTCCGGCTTATTAGCTATGATGGTAAGCTTGCCGTCAACTAACTCTGCCTGAACATCCTCATGGCTAAAGCCCGGAAGCTCAATCTCAAGAAGATAGTTTCCGTCCTTCTCCTGAATGTTTGTCCTCATCATCTGTGGTATACCAACTACATCGTCATCATAAATGTTTATTGTCTGATTTTCAAATAACATACTTATTCCTCCTTAAAAGATATCCTCCTCTATGCTGTCGAGGAAATCCTTAAGCTCCTGTCTCACACGCTCTATCTCGTCTCTGTCCTGTTTGTCAAGAACCTCCTCGAATATCGACATGTTACGCTCTATAAGATTTCTGGTATCTCCAGTCGCCTCCTCGTACATTCTGTCTCCCCGAAGTAATAAAAGCTTGTTCTTCTCCTGCTCCCTAGGATGAATCTTAAGACTTGCAAGAGACTCAAGTCTTGCATCTATCTCCTCATCCGTCATATCAGTCTCCTCGTTCTTAATCACAATTCTCTTGGAAACCTTCGTAGATACAACCTTTACCATAACCTCAAGTATGGAATTAACGTCATATGTGTATGTTACGTCAACCGCCTCTTTTCCTGCCGGACCAATAGGAACAGGAACCTCTATATCTCCAAGATATACATTGTTTCTTGCATATCTGCTCTCTCCCTGAAGAATCTGTACCTTGATAACAGACTGATTATCTGATGCTGTGTAAAGCCTCTCCGTCTTGCTAACCGGAATGACTGAATTTCTCTCTATGATAGGGAGATAGTGTCCTCCCTCCTTATATCCGGCAGTTCTGCTTACAACGACCTCTGTTCCAAGTGTAAATGGGCAGACATCTGTGAGTATCATCTCCTTTACTGCCTCGTTTCTCTCCTTCATTGCCGCCTGAGTAGCCGCTCCGACTGCAACAACCTCATCCGGATTAATGCCGACATTAGGGAGCCTTCCAAACAGTCTGCTCACAAATCTTCTCACTATAGATAACTTAGTTGCTCCACCTACAAGGATAACCTCCTCTATATCTGCAAGCTTAATATTGGCATCTTTAAGGCTTCTCTCTATAGGCTTCTTTATCTTATTTAATAGTAGCTGACATGACTTCTCATAATCGTCTATGTTTATCTCGTATTCGTATGTCTCGTCACCTATCTTGCATTTCATTACAGAAGAACGACCATCTGCAAATCCAAGCTTACACAGCTCTGCCTGTCTCCTTATGTGCGTCTTTGTCTTAATGTCAAGTGCATCCTGATCTATATCCTTCTCTCTGAAAAACATCTGCTCAATAATCTCTGTGAAGTCCTCACCGCCAAGGAAATTGTCTCCAGCAACAGCGCGAACCTCCATAATATTCTGATACAGCTCAAGTATAGATACATCAAATGTACCTCCTCCAAGGTCAAATACAAGGAATTTGGTATCTGCATTCTTCTTGTTAAGCCCGTAAGCTATAGCCGCTGCCGTAGGCTCACTCACAATACGCTCAACCACAAATCCTGCAAGCTCTCCTGCCTTCTTTGTAGCCTTTCTCTGTGCATCATTAAAATAAGCAGGAACACTTATAACTGCTTCCTTAATCTTCTCATTTAAGTATGCCTCCGCATCCTCCTTCAAGGACTTAAGGACAAGACTTGATAATTCCTCAGCAGTAAATGTACGCTCGCCAAGTGTGAATTTCTTGCCCGTACCCATGCTTCTCTTAAATACCTCTGCTGTCTGCAATGGGAAAAGCTGCTTTCTCTCTCTGGCTGTCTTACCCACATAAACTATTCCATCATCATCAACACTTACAACTGACGGTGTAAGATTATCACCAAGCTTATTAGGTATAACCTTTACTCCGTCCTCAGACATATATGCAATTAAACTGTTTGTTGTACCTAAATCAATTCCTACTATCATTTACCTTCTACCCTTTTTATACTTTCTTCATAAAGTGGATTATGTCCACATATATGGAGTGCCTGTTTATAGCAATAATGTGCTTTCTTATATTGCTTCATCGCCTCGTATATAAGCCCCTTCTCATATAATGCCTCATGGCATTTGCCGTAAAAGCAGCCTCTACAGCGTTTCATTTTTATTGCCTTATCAATAATTTTAATCGCTTCTGTATATTTTTTCAAGACACGGTTTAGCCTTGCCATCTTAACATAATCATCCGGAAGCCGCTTCTTGTCAGGCGAAATAACCGCCTTTTTAACAAGCTCCCTTACATCAGGCTTAAAAAAGCTCTTTTTGGCAAGTATAACCTCTATCAATTCACTATAATAGTTTCGGCTATTATCTGTGTCAAGGTCAACAGCCTTTGTATACATACTTCTCGCATCGTCAAGCAGTCCATGATTGAAAAACACCTCACCCATAACTGCGTAAGCTCTTTTGTCCTTGTCATCATGGCTGATTGCAAGCATCATTGTCTCATTTGCCTTATCTATATATCCCTCACAGCCATAAAGATAGCATAAATGTCTTATACAAGCCTGCACATCTTCATCATATGGCAGCTCATTTACTGCTTTAAGTAAAAAGCTAAATGCACAGTCAGGCTTATTCATTCTGAATAAAAGCTCAGAATAATCATATGCCATATCCGCATTAAAGCCATATTTTTCTATGTACTCATCATATGAAGCCTTGCTCTCATCAAATTTAAGTACACACTGTAATATTCTTGCTTTTGATAAAATAAGTGTCTTTAGCTGCTCATTATCCTCCGAACAGTCACAGTACATAATTCCCTTGTTATAATTCTCAAGTGCATCATCAAACTCCCCATGAAGCTCATATATCTCACCTAACTTCATATAGCAAAATACATTATCCGGTTCATAATCAAGTGCCATATTAAAATCCAACAGTGCACTCTTATAATTCATCAGATATTTATGTAATAAGCCTCTCTGAATACAATAAAATGCACCCGGCTTAATACTAAGCTGCTTGTCATAAAGCTCTAAGGCTCTCTTATAATCCCCTTCATCACGGACAATTCTTGCCAGCATGCCATACGCATCATGATGGTCAGGGCAGCTCTCTATAACGCTCTCATACAGCTTCTTAGCTCCCTCCTTATCGCCGGACTTATCCATATGAAAGCCAAGCATCATATGCAGCTCATAGAAATTATCCATATCTGTGCTCTTTGCATCAGAGCGTTTGATTGTATCGGAAAGCAGCTTAATTATTTCCTCACGCTTTCCCAAACTCTCGTATATACACGCCTGACCGAAATCTATTTTATCACTGTCTATTCCATATTTTCTATATCTGTCTATAACTGACTGTGCCACATCAGCCTGATTCACCTTAAGATATATATTTACCTCAAGCACATAAGGATCTGCGACATAAGGATATAATGCTATTGCATGCTCACAGCACCTAAGAGAATCTCTTAGATAATCCATCTTATAATATGCCTTAGACATATAGTTATAGCCTATATAACTCCTTGTGTCCTTAACAAGTAATGTCTCACATGCTGTAAGACAAGCCTCATAGTTACATGTCTCATATTCAAGCTCACACATTGCCTCATAAGACAGCACTATCTCATCATGCTCCTTACTAAGTGCAATTTCAAGATACTTCCTTGCCTCATCATATCTCTTTGTCTTGAGGTAACAGTCGCCAATCAGGAAATTGACATACTCATATCTCTTTTTCTTATCTAAGCTCTCCTTAGTCGTATCATCCTCAGGTATTTCCAGAATATATTTGCGCCACAAGGCAAAGCACTCCAACGCCTTCTCATACTCCTCCACACAAAGAAATGTTCTTCCCTTCAAGTTGAAGTACTCACACTCCTGACCTTCATCCGGTTCAAAGCTCGTAAGAAGCTCCAAAGCCTCACCAAATCTATAGCTCTGATATAAGCTCCATGATATCTCAAGCTTTAGCTTATTATTGTCAGGCTCCTCCTCAAGCTTTTTGCCAAGCGTCTCTATAAGTCCCTGATTAGCCCTGATCATGCCTGCTCTAACGTTATTATCAAAATGATTTAACTTAAGCAGCTCCATATACATATCTCTGGACTTCTCATATTCCTTAAGATAATATAATATCTCTGCCTGTTTTCCCTTTACTATATAATTATCAGGCGCAAGCTCGCCTGCCCTGTCATAGTATTCCTTAGCCTCCTCAAAATGCTCCTCAAGCATCTTGATATCACCACATGTATTTATTGCAAATAAGTCCTCTGGAAATTCATCCTTAATCTGCTTAACCTCTTCCTCAAGCTCAAGCAGACGGTCACCGTATGTTCCGGCTAACGTGTAATTTTCTTTTTCATTTGAGTTCTTAATTTCAAGCTCCGCGTTCATAAGCTGTATCTCTCTTCTTATCTTGCTGAGAGAAAGATACGGATGGTATACGTCAAGGCTCTCCAATTTATCTATATATGTAGCCTGTGCATCAAAATCTCTTTTTCTTATAGCCACATCCAGACGGTAATAGTTCTCTATATACTCATCAAACTGGCTCTCATCACCGTCAAACAGCTCATAGCTTATCATGTCATCAAACTCTGAGTTATTAAGTATATAGTCAATAAAATCCTCAGGGAATATCTCCACAAGCTCCTTTTTACGCTCTACTATATCAAGCATATCAACTATATATTTCCAAACCTTTTTAGGAAGGTATATAT
>CAVELH010000104.1:0-6721 GCA_963616385.1 bacterium
AGATAATGTTATATCCACCTTTGAGGATAATCACAGAGCAGGCTTATTAGTGCCTCCACCACCTAATCATGCGGATTATTATATAACGCTTGGACTTGAGTGGGGCAGTAATTATGGCAATACAGTTGAGCTTGCAAACAAGCTTGGAATTGATGTACCTATAAGGGAAGATAAAGAACCTATTGCAGGATTAGGTTCATATTTCTGGATAAAAAAAGAGGCACTGAGACCTGTGTTTTCAAAGAAATGGACATATGATGATTTTCCGGGAGAGCCTATAGCAGATGATGGAACATTGCTTCATGCCATAGAACGCATATATCCATTTGCAGCACAGAGCGCAGGGTATTATTCGGGATGGATTTTATCAGAGCAGGGAGCAGCTATGGAGATAACCAATCTCAATCATATGCTTCGTGAAATGAATAAGATTATATTCTTTGAAGGACAGGATGCAGGAACATATCATCAAACCAGAATGAATTTGTCTGCATCATATAAGGTTGTAAATGATGTAAGGGAAGGAAAATATAAGGTAAACAAAGGAAGGCTCTTCTTTTTGCCGATGTTCCTTAGAAGACCTATCTCGTATGTATGGCATAAGTTAGGTGGTCATTAATACACCAGGAGGTGCAATATGGGAAGATACACCAAAAGGATAATAGCATTTGCCTTAGGCATAATACTTATATTAAATTATGGCACTATATCAAGCTTTGCCGAGGATGATACAGTGGCACCAGATGAGTCTGTTTTTGAGAAAGCAGATACAAGAGAGCCTGAAGGTATAGAGATATCAGATATAGAAGCTGCTGAGTTGCTTAACGGAGAGGTTGATGAATATAAAGACGAGGTTGTTGTCTGGTCTCGAAATTGGGAAATGTACAGCAGTGATTATCTATACAATAATATGAGTGCAGCTGAGCAGGCGTATTATAATCAGCTTGATGAAACGTGTAAGGCATATATAAATACAGACAGGGATACTATTGTATACAGTTCAAGTGAAGGCTATATGTATCTGCTTGATGCTGTGTCCTATGAAGGCCTTACTTATGACGAAGCCAAAGGGTTGTTATTTATATTTTTATTTCAGAATCCACAGTATTATTTTATTGATTCAAAGTACTTGGTTAATAGTTCTACCCAAACAATATGGATGTCTGCGTATTCCATATTTGCAGACGGAGATGACAGGGCAGACATAACAAGTAAAATGTTTGCAAAGGTTGATGCATGGATAACTGAAATTAATCAGGAAAGTACTGTCTATTACAAAGAGAAGAAGGCACACGATATAGTATGTGTGAATACAACTTACCTGGAGGGGGATTATGACCAGTCAGCATATAGTGCAATAATGCTTGGTAAAACAGTTTGTGCAGGTTATACCAAGATGTTTTCTATGCTTGTCAATGGTGTAGGAATTGACACAATAGGAGTGACTGGCTCAAATCATGCGTGGAACAAATGTTATATAGATGGTACATGGTACAATGTAGACACAACGTGGGATGACGGAGATGAGTATATTTGGTATATATACTTTAACAAGTCTGATACATCAAGTGCGTTTTCGACAGGTCATAATCAGCATTCGTGGTATAAGGGAAGAACTCCTGATGCATCGGCTGATTATGATATATGGGAGTATTCTATAACGCCTATATATGTTACATCGGTTTCATTTAACCAGACAAGCTTAGAACTTGATGAAAATACAACAAAGGCACTTAATTACAGTATAAAGCCTGAGGATGCAATCGATACTGCGACTGTATGGACATCCTCCGATGAGAGTATCGCAACTGTATCTCAGTCGGGAGTTGTGACAGCAAAGAAAAATGGATATGCAGTAATAACTGCTACGACTAATAACTCGTCAAAAACGGCAACGTGTGGAGTAAGAGTTAACGGAAATGCTCAGACAACTGATGCGACAGTCACAGCTGGTGGAATATATCTTGCAAGCCATACTAACAATATGATAGCTGTGGGCTTGGTTGCAACACCTTCTAAAAGTGCAGATTTAGAGTACAGATGGCTTGTTTGTGATACATCTGTTGAATCCGAAAAATGGACATTAATACAGGATTGGACAATAAATAACGAGTGGCTCAATTGGAATCCTAATGGCTCAGGCGATTATGTAATAGTTGCTCAGGTAAGAGTAGTTGGCAATGAAAGTAGTCAGGCACAGAGCTCGATTGGAATACAGCATCACCAATATATTAAAGGAAAATGCCAGATGCCATATACTGGTGATGGAGGAGGATATCTGATAGGTATAGAAACATATGATAATCCTAATCAGGAATATTCTTACGAGTTGTTGGTACTCGATTGTACACTTCTGGCAGAGGGCAAGGATGCCTGGGTATGGTCTACAGGAAAGTGCAAGGTGCCGGAAAAGTCATTCTGGGCTGTATGGCAGCCGCAGTATGGATATTACTGGACGCTGTTCAGGGTATATGATGCTCAGGGAAATATGATAGACCAGGAATGTTATCCGTTTGTTAATGCTTATTAATAAACAGATTAATATAGATAAGTTTCAATTATGTGAGGTGCGAAGGAATGAAAAAAATAAGAAGGATAATGGCAATACTGCTGTGTATATGTATGACATTTGCAGGTGGCGGATATACATCTCTGGCTGCTGAATATGACAGTACATATGAGGCAACAGAGGAGGTTGCTGATACAGCAACGGACAGCGATGCGATATCGGAGGAGTCGCTAGATGTGTACTCAGATGGCTATGAGCAGGGACTTCTGAACTATATATACATAGATAATCCTGAGATAACTACTCCTGATACAGAGAAGGTTCTTGCAGGTCTGGGTGATGGTACTGCTGATATAGAATCAGCAATACTTAGTTATACAAACGATACAAATGGCAATTCTTATGAGGCAGAGGCTGAGTATCTGGATAACGAATCTGCTCTGTTTAGCATGGATTTTCCGGATGCTGGTTATACGGGAAGCTACTCACTGACAAGTATTACATATGTAGTTGGGGGAGTTAGTTATAAGGTTGATATAGCTGAATCAGGTATAGATGCAAGCTTTGGTGTTGATTGTGGGGTTGAGACCAATCCAGATGATATAGTAAGTGAAGATACTGAGGATTCAGAATTAGATGGTGTTGTTATAACAGATGGAAATGGTGAAGTAATATCATCAGGAGATTTTGAGTCAGCAATTTTTGATGCAGCACAAGGAAGAGTGAGAACAGGCAGCAATGGTAATGTGGTAGTTGTGCTTGATGCCGGACATGGTAATCAAGGTGATACAGGTGCTGTTTATACATGGAATGGTGTTACATATGTTGAGCGAGATATTAATCTTAAAATAGCACAGTATTGTAAGGCTGCTCTTGAAAAATATACAGGTGTTACGGTATATATGACAAGAACAGATGTGAATAATGGTTTACAGCTTGCACCTGCAAAAGGTGAATCCGTCGGAGAGCTTGTTAAGTATGCACAGAGTGTGAATGCCGATATATTGGTGAGCATACATAATAACTCAGCATCAGCCTCCGCACATGGTTCTGAGGTATACTACCCAAACGCTAATTATCATCCGGAATTTAGCCAGCAAGGTAAGGAGCTGAGTGAGCTTGTTCTTGCGAAGCTTCAGGCACTTGGACTTGCAAGCCGTGGTGCAAAGATAAGAAATCAGGCAGCAACAGATAATTATCCTTATTATCCGGACGGCTCAGTTGCAGATTATTATGGAATAATAAGACAGTCAAAGCTCTGTGGTTTTCCTGGGATAATTATAGAGCATGCATTTTTGACAAATCAGTCGGATGCTACTAACTTCCTTGGCTCTGATGAGGCATTGAAACGTCTTGGCGAGTCAGATGCATTGGCGATAGCAGAGTATTTCGGACTTACAGATACTGCTGATAAATATAAAGATGGAGATGCAACAGTAGGTGCTGTTAAGATGGGCTCTGATAATACATATACATTATTTGCGGCAGGAGTTCCAGAGGCAGCCGGTCTTATGTTCAAGGTATGTAGTGAGGAGACAGGAATAACCAAGGAGTATGGTGCTATCCCTGGAAATGGAGATGGACGCTGGTATTCAAGCTTTAACGTAGATGATTTTGATTCGGCTGGAAATTACACAATAACTGCATGGGTAAAGAGAAGCTCAGTATCAAGCTACAAGGTAGGTACTACAACCATAACAGTAGATATACCTAGACCAGTTGTTGGTGCATTTGATGCTGATGGACAGAAAACCTTTATACTCACTGCGGATAACCTTATAAGCTCAAGCAATGTCACAGGTGTAAGATTCGGAGTCTGGAATGAGGGGCTTTCTGATCTTCACTGGTATACTGCACAGAAGGATGCAAATGGAAGATGGTTTGCACTTATGCCTGTAGCGGATTATAAGAAGGCAGGAACATATTATACAGATGCTTATGCCACATACAATGATGGAAAGCAGATAAAGGTAGGTTCTACAACATATAACGTAACCAATCCTACCACAAGCGGTATAGTAGTTAATAATGAAAATCCTAATAATGGAACATTTGATATAGTAATAAGTGGAGTTAAAGCTGCGTCAGGAGTAGCAGGGGTAAGAGTTCCTGTATGGTCGGCATCAGATTTGAGTGACTTACACTATTACAATGCAGAAAAGCAAAGCGATGGTACATATGTGGTACATGCTGACATTAAATATCATAAATATAATTATGGTGTATATGCTATGCAGGCATATGTAACAGGTAATAATGGTGTGGAGAGGCTTACATTCAGCTATTGCTACAATATACAGGCACCAGTTGCAGATTTATATGCATTTAATGCAGATAACGAGGCGAATTACATATTAGTTGCCGAGAATATACCTGGCGGAAGCAGTGTTACATCTGTAAGATATGGAGTATGGAATGAGGGACTTTCAGACCTGCGTTGGTATGAGGCATCTAAGGACAGTTTGGGAAGATGGCTTAGTATCGTTGGTATTCAGGATTACAAAAAGAGCGGAACATATTATACAGATGCCTATGCCACAACGAGTGACGGAAGAACATACAAGGTTGGAAGTACAAGCTTTACAGTAACCGCACTATCTGCAAACATGAGTATTACTAATATAAATGAGGATGGCGGAACCTTTGATGTGGTTGTAAGCGATGTAGTGTCTCCATCAGGAGTATCAAGTATAAGGATTCCGGCATGGACGGCTTCAGACTTAAGTGATATTCACTGGTATACAGCGGAAAGACAGACAGATGGTACATATAAGGCTACAGTTAATGTAGCAAATCATAAGGGACATTATGGTGTATATGCTGTGCAGGCATATATAGACGCAGCAAATGGAATATCTGTTGTTGCTGCAAGTACATGCTTTAGATTTGTATCTGAGACAGCTTTATATGAGATAGCAGGAACTACGGGTACAACAGTAAATCAGATGGTTGCATATTATAAGGCAAATGCTACGTATCCAGCATTTTACGCTAACTCTGATGCACCTACAATAGAGGCGTTCTGCCAGCTCTACATAGAGGAGTGTGCAGCAGAGGGTATAAAGGCAGAGGTTGCTTTCTGTCAGGCGATGAAGGAGACAGGATTCCTCAGATATGGAGGTGCAGTTAAGATAGAGCAGTATAATTTTGCAGGAATAGGTGCTACAGATAACGGAGGTACACCTGCTACATTTGGTTCTGTCAGAGAAGGAATAAGAGCGCAGGTACAGCACCTTAAAGCGTATGCAACAACAAGTAATTTGGTAAATCCTTGTGTCGATCCAAGATTTTCGCTCGTTACAAGAGGTACAGCAGCATATGTTGAGTGGCTTGGAATTAAAGAAAATCCTTATGGAAAAGGCTGGGCAAGTGCTACAGGATACGGATATTCACTTAGACAGGATTATATGGCTAAGTTGTCAAAATATTAAAAAGAGGTGTAGGTTACATAAAAAGAGGAGGGGTTACATGAAAAGATTTTTTGCGATAGCTTTAAGTATGGTAATGGTCTTAACATCTGTTACCATGTACAAGCTCGATAGCAGGGCTGCTACAGTTGAGTATAATTATGCTAAGCTGTTACAGTATTCGCTATACTTTTATGATGCAAATATGTGTGGAAGCGGAGTGTCTGACAACAGCCTGTTGTCATGGAGAGGAAATTGTCACACCTTTGACACTACAACATACACAAGAAGTGACGGAAGCACTGTAAATGTTAATCTTGCAGGCGGCTTTCATGATGCGGGAGATCATGTTAAGTTTGGACTTCCGGAGGCGTATTCCGCATTTGTTCTTGGCATGAGCTATGACACGAACAAGACTGCATATGAGCAGGCAGGACAGACAGGACACTTACAGACAATAACTACATATTATGCAGATTATTTCGTTAACGGTACGGTTTTATCATCTGACGGAAGCAGGGTGGAGGCATTCTGTTGTCAGGTCGGAGATGGCGGTGGTGGTAATGACCACGGATACTGGGGAGCACCTGAGAACCAGACAAATGCAAACAGAAATATATATTTCACAAATTCCGGTGCCCCATCTACCGATATAGTGTCATTGAGTGCAGCGGCACTTGCGATGCAGTATAAGAACTTTGGTGGTGATAAATATCTTGATACAGCCAAGAAGCTTTTTGAATATGCAAAGAATAACAACAAGGCTGTAAATAGAACTGCACAAGGCTTCTATAACTCTTCTGCG
>CAVELH010000104.1:6731-8738 GCA_963616385.1 bacterium
GCGTGGGAGGATGATTATTGCCTTGCAGCAATATTACTGTATCAGATAACTGGTGATACACAATATCAGAATGAATTTTATAATTATGCATCAAATTCTAATGCACAGAAACCATATTGGCCGTTGGGATGGGATAACGTTGGCCCTGCTGTTGCATATTACAATGGCAATTCGGCTGCATTGTCAACCGTAATGGGTATATCAAACGGAAATACAAGCTATGATGGATATCGCTGTATAGATGACTGGGGTTCAGCCCGTTACAATACTTCAATGCAGTATACCGGATTACTCTATGACCAGATGACAGGTACTCAGACCTATCAGGGATGGTCAGAGGGACAGATGCAGTATTTGCTTGGAAACAATAATAGAAATCAGTGCTATGTTGTAGGATATAATGAATACAGTGCTAAGTATCCGCATCATAGAGCTGCCTCAGGATATACAGGTGGACCACAGGGAACCACACCACAGACACATGTGCTTATGGGTGCACTTGTTGGCGGACCAAAGCTTAGCGGAGAATACACTGATTCAGCAAGTGATTATCAGTGTAATGAGGTGGCTATAGATTATAATGCAACTCTAGTTGCAGCAGCTGCTGCATTATATCAGAGACATATTGGAGAGAGCTCACAGTGTGTAGATACCAATTATTATGTAGATAATGCATATACTGCTAAGCTTGTTTCCAAGGGAATATATGTCTCAGAGGTTTCGAGCAGCAGAATATTGGCTGGAATGGTAACTAATTATACAGATAAATCTAATATTGAATATAGATGGATTGCATGTAACGAGGCTGATGAGCAGTGGTTTGAGGTATCCGGCTGGAAAAAGGGAGATGAATGGCTTAGCTGGACACCTGATAAATCTGCGAACTATATAGTTGTATGTCAGGCAAAGCTTTCTGGTGATGATTCGACGATGGTTCAGGCAAGCGTTGGAATTAATTATCATAAAGCCATAAAAGGTAAGTGTCAGATGCCATATACTGGTGAAGGCGGAGGATATCTCATAGGTGTTGAAACATATGATAATCCTAATCAGTCATACCGATATGAGCTTCTTGTGCTTGACTGTACATTACTTGCACAGGGGAAGGATGCATGGGTATGGACTACCGGCAAGTGCAAAGTCCCTGACAAAGCCTTTTGGGCTGTATGGCAGCCACAGTATGGATATTACTGGACATTGTTCAGAGTATATGATGAACAGGGAAATCTTATAGATGAAGAATGCTATCCGTTTGAAAACATATGCTAAGGAGTATATATGAAGAAGGAAAGATTATTTTGGCTTGATTTTATAAGAGCTTTTGCAACGCTTGTGATTGTGCTTACACATTATAATGCAATATATTATTACAATGTTTACCCTCCTACACCGGAGAAAGCGGTAATAACAATGAATGTTGCCAATATATACATTGGTGATTTTGGAGTTTCGTTATTTCTTATAATATCAGGAGCGTCCTTAATGTATGTATATGGTGAAAAGTGTGACACATTAAAGTTCTATAAAAAAAGATTCCTGAATATATTTCCGATGTTTTGGATGGCGTATATATTTGCTTTTTTATATAACTATTATCAAAATGGGTGCATTAAACAGGGAGTTCCACTGCGTAATATAATATATTCACTGCTTGGAATAGATACATGGATTAAAAACTTCTCTGTACCGACATTTGATTATGTAGCGGACTGGTTTTTAGGACTAATTATAATAATATACATAGTATTTCCGTTATTACGTTTGATGATAAATAAGCATCCCGTGATTTTGGCAGTTATTGCCATAGTTATGTATATTTTATCTGTATGCACAATCAATAGAAATGTATTATTGTTTTCCAGATTGCCAGAGTTTTTATTTGGAATGTACTTTATGAAGTATATAAAAAAGGTAGACTGGAAATGGATAATTCCGGCAGGTGCGGTTATTATGCTTAATTCCATTATTAAGCCGGAATTTAATAGTATATTTCAGACAACATATATA
>CAVELH010000105.1:0-8576 GCA_963616385.1 bacterium
GCTTAGATGTTATCAAATTTTAATGCCGTTTTTAATGAGAACGGCAATTATGTATTATATGGGAAGGGAGTATCTGGGACTTAACAGTTTGTTTGGTTCTGTGCTTTTTGTCCTAAATCTTGCGGAGCTAGGAGTTGGCTCTGCGATGGTTTACAGCATGTATCAGCCTATAATTGATGGAGATAAGCAGGAGATATGTGCATTACTGAAATTATACAGAAAATATTACAGAATAATAGGATTACTCATTGCGGTTGTAGGTACTATACTTACACCATTTATTCCATGGCTTATTAATTCAGGTGTGCCGGATGGCATAAGCGTTTATGTTGTTTACCTTCTCAATCTGTTTTGTACTGTAATGTCATATTGGTTATTTGCGTATAAGAACAGCCTTTTAACAGCACACCAGAGAGCAGATGTTGCAAGTAAGGTTATGCTCGCAACCAACACAATACAGTACCTTGTACAGTTTGTTGTTGTAATGAAGTTCAGAGATTACTATGCTTATCTCATTGTATCTATTATAACACAGGTATTTACAAATATAATTACCGCATATTGGGCTAAGAAGATGTACCCTGAATATAATCCTGATGGTGAGCTTCCTGCCACCAGAGTGAAGGAGATAAATGGCAAGATAAAGGATTTATTTACCATGAAGCTTGGTGTTGTTATGGTTTCTTCTGTTGACTCAATAACAGTATCGGCATTTCTTGGATTGTCAGTTCTTGGTATATATGGTAACTATACACAGATTCTTACTGCCGCATTTAATGTGGTTAAGGTACTTTTTGATTCATGTACTGCGGGAATCGGTAACAGTATACTTACTGAGACATCAGAGAAGAATTTTAAGGATTTAAAGAAGCTTACATTTATAGTGCTTTGGCTCACAGGCTTTTGCTGTGTACTTTTGCTCTGCCTGTTCCAGCCATTTATGCTTATCTGGACTAAATCCGCGGATAATCTGTTTGGCTACAGCACAGTAATCTGCTTTGTTATATATTTCTTCTTAGACAGAGTTATGCAGCTTCTTATTACCTACAAGGATGCTGCCGGAATATGGCATGAGGACAGATTCCGTCCACTTGTAACAGCTATCGTAAATGTTGTTATGAATATCATTCTTATATTGGTTATGGGCTTAAATGGTGTTATAATATCTACTATAATATCAATACTTTTTGTTGGAATACCTTGGATACTGCACAACCTGTTTACGGTATTGTTTAAGCGCAGTATGAAGGAATATGTATGGAAGCTTTTGTTCTATACGATAGTTATCGTGTTCGTATGTGTTGTTTGTGCAATCATATGCAGCTATATACCAGACGGAGGTATAGGAAGGTTACTGCTCAAGGCTGTTGTATGTGGTGTTGTTGCCAATGCTTTATTTGCACTGGCTTACTTTAAGACTCCTGAATTTGCTCAGACAATGGATATAGTTAAGAGACTGGTAAGGAGATAGGGGAAGAGAATATGCGTGTACATATGATAAAAAAATATATGTATATACTTTCTTTTATAATAATGATACCTGTGCTTTTAGCCGGCTGTGGCAAGAAGGATGAGCTTGTTATGATTACAACTGAGAAGCATACAGGTGATATGACTGAGAACACAGATATTAATTCAAGTACACCTGTGACTACGTCAGAGACCTTGGATAATACTTCGGATGTGGTTACTGAGGAAGCAAGCCCTGAGGAGCAGAAGGTTACGATGGCAGATATGACTGTTGCTAATTCCGGAGATATTTTATTATCTGGGGGAAAAGGAGTAAGTGCAAGTACTATATATTATTCTGCGGGTACAGAATTATATTCTGAAAATCGTTTCCTTGGATTTGAGGAAGATGGACAATATATGCAGGCTTACGAGGATGTGAATGGTGACATAGAAGTGCTTGATAATTATAATCAGTGCTGGTATGTGCTTTCGGGCGGCAGTGTATATACTAAGCTTTGTCCTGAGGATGGAGTATGTGCCAGACTTATAGATTATAACCATAATCATACAATAGTTGATGCGTATGACAGTGAGGAGATAAAGTCGGTATATAGAAGTGATGGTAAGCTTGTTGTGGAAACCTCGTATACAGATAACGATGGAGCCACATTTACATACAAGTATTATATGGCGGAGGGTTATCTCGTCGATGAAATATATTGCTACGCTGAGGATGGAGACAAGATTTCTTATGAGAGAGTAACAAGAGATTCTGTCTATAATACTCCTGATGAGCTTATAGATTTGCTTAATGGATCTGCTGAGACAAGGATGATACAGGTTATATATCCGGACGGAGATGGGCTTGGCAATATTTATATAGTGCCTAAGAGATATCCGGTGATGCTTGATTTGTATCAGTACAAGGCTTACTCAGATGAGGCATGCTTGGTTCCGTGGGGGGATAGTTCGCTTGACGCAGATGGCAATTATTTAGACAGTATTATATATCTTAAAAAATAATTAGTTCACAAATTATATAATATAGTGTATAATTATTACATATGCAGGGTATGTGGCATATAGGACAAGGATGTCCGTGTAACTGGTAACATTGGTTAATAAAACAGGAAGTGGTAGAGATGAGTAGTATGTTTAATGTAAATAGTTATGCAAGTAATACAATGAACAGTATATTCAGAAGCCTTGGTACTAATAATTCATCTGGTATGTCAAGCATTTTGGGAGATTATTATTCTATCCAGAATGGCAGCTATCTTAAGATGGCTAAGAAGTACTATGCTAAGAAGGCATCAACAGATAGTTCTTCTAAGACTAATTCAACTACAACAGTTGATAAGGATAAGTTAGATGCAATTAATAAGCTGTCAGGAACAAGTACATCTGATAGCGGAAGTAAGAAAACTGAGACTATGAAGCTTGCTGATAAGGCAGTCAGCTCAGTTGGAGATATGCTTGATAGCAAGCTGTATAATAAGGTTTCTGTTAAGGACGCAGATGGCAATGAGACAAAGGAATATGACAGAGAAGCAATTCTTAAGGGACTTAAGAATTTCGTTTCTGATTACAACAGCGTAGTAAGGTCAACAGCTAAGTCTGCTAATTCAAGTACTATTGCGGCTGCTGAGAAGATGACTAACCAGACAGATATATATGGTTCAGCGCTAGAGAAGATTGGTGTAACAATCGGTAAGGATAACACACTTACTATAGATGAGGATGCATTTAACAAGGCTGATATGACAGATGTTAAGTCATTATTTACGGGTAGTGTATCATTTGGTAAGAATACTCAGATGAAGCTGCTTCAGATATATAGTGCAGATGCTACAGGACAGAGTGGATTTAACAGTCTGTATTCATCACAGGCAACTAACAATTACTCAATAGGCAATATGTTTGACAGCCTTTTTTAGAACACATGGCTAACTAACTTGAACAGATACAGATTATATAGAAGGACTGTAACACGATGTGCTACAGTCCTTTTTAAGATTATGGAGAATGTAATATGGCATATATAAGATTAGACAAATATTTAGCTGATGTGGGAGAGGGTACAAGAACGAAGGTTAAACAGATTATAAGGCGTGGAAGTGTTGTTGTTAATGATAACCTGATAAGACAGGCCGATTATAAGGTTGATTTGGATAATGATATTGTAATGGTAGATGGTAAGAGAGTTTCTTATGAGGAGTTTCAATATTATATGCTGAATAAACCAGCAGGGGTTGTATCTGCGAGGACGGACAACAGGGATAAGACGGTGCTGGAGCTTATAGATGAGGGAAAGAGAAGAGATTTATTTCCTGTGGGAAGGCTTGATAAGGACACGGAAGGGTTGCTTGTCATCACTAATGACGGCAAGCTTGCTAATAATCTGTTAGCTCCGGGTAAGCATGTAGATAAATGCTACTATGCAAGGATTGACGGTGAGGTAACAGATGAGACAGTTTCCCGCTTTAGAGAGGGCTTGGATATTGGCGATGAGAAGCTGACTGCACCTGCAAGGCTTACCATTTTATCAAGTAATATGACAGAGGAGACCTGTGAGAGTGAGATAGAAATTACAATTACAGAGGGACGCTATCATCAGATTAAGAGGATGTTTGAGGCAGTGGGAATGAAGGTTACTTATCTTAAGAGATTATCCATGGGAGAGTTAAAGCTTGATGATAGTCTTTTATGCGGGGAATACAGGAAGCTTTCAGATAATGAGATAAAATTGTTGAAGGAGAGTAATAATGGGAGAATATAATGAGGACAGACTTAGGGAGGCACTTAACATATTGCATGAGTGGACTATCAGATTGTTTGACTGTGCAGGCGAGACGATAGAAGATGCAGATATATTCTGGAAGAGATTATGTGATACACCGGAGCTCCTTAAGGAATATGCATATTATCATGACAATAGAGAATTCTGGTGCCATTATAATATAGATGGATATACAATTGCAGATATTCTTGTGTGGCAGATGGATCATTTTAAGGCACACATGGACAGGGCTGACAGTGCAAACAGGTATGATAAGGATAAGCTCATATTAAATACCTTCAGGACAATGCTGGACCTTAAGGATAATCCATCAAAGATAGAAACTGAGTTTAACAGGGAAACCGGAACAGATTTGTCTGGAGGATGGAATTTGCACTAAGTTAATCAGAATAACGCCAATTCAAACAAAGTCCATCAAAATAAAGCATATTTATCATATATGAAGCAGGTTATACATAATTGTTGAATATAAGTCCACTATATAAAGACTGATTATATGCTGCACTAAATTTGTTATTGGTGTTTGGATAGGTTACTAATAATTTGTTAATATAAGCCATAGGGTCAAGAGCCATACGATTGGTGGCTGATTCTATGTCACTATGCAGGGATGACATATCCTTAAATAATGTGGAGAAGCTTCCGCTTTTGATGTTCTCCATAATAAGGGTGTCATCTTTTTTGATACTGTTGTCATCACCTATAATAAGACCTGCTGATTCAAGCTCGTCACGATGATTATCGACGATTCCAGATATATCTTTAAATAGATTCCTGCTTCCTACATTAGTTTGCTCTTCTATATCAGAGAGCCCAATGAGAGTGTTATATGCATCAACAAACATATCAATCTGTTGCATGGCAATATCAGAGTCGGGAACGAAACTTATTGTCACAGGAGTATCTGATGTGTTATGGAAGTCAAGCTCAATCGCCTGATTGATTGATATATGATTTGAGCTTGCAGTATGAGACTCATTATTAATATAAAATTCAGAGTTGGCTGGCTCTTTGGTTACCATATCAATTCCAAGTATATCAATAAAATCTTTTTTATCGTTTGCATTTACAGAAAAATATAAACCATCATCTGTTGCAGGCACACCTGTATCTGTTGATGAGAGCATGAGAGCACTGTTATCTCCCTCTGTAATCACAGAAGCAGTGACATCTAAGTTTCTATTATTTATATATTGCATAAGCTTACTTTGAACATCACGGTTTGTATCATCTCTATCTACTGTGACAGAAAATCTGGAGGTTCCCTGAAGAGTAGATATGCTGAAGCTGTATGCCCCCGGTGTAAAGCTTCTTCCGTTAGAGCGCATATAATTGCCTGTATTAATCTGCTCAGATGCGAGCTGGTTAAGAGTTATGGATAATGAATCAGGAAGCTGCCCTGAGTATCCTTTGCCTAAGGTTCCTGATATCGCATCATCATTATCTGAGTGTAAAACCCTTTTAGAGTATAGCTCACTTGTTTCAGAGGCAAAGCTGTCTGTCACATCCTTAAGCGTTAATGCGGCTTCTTTTATGTTAATCATATATTCCTGATTAGTACTTGTGATAGGTATAAGATACAGAGGTGAGTTCTTATTGTAGCGCACCATGCTGTTATATACTTCTTTCAGCTCGGAGGATTTGTGGGTTGTATTTCGTTTTTTAGGTGTTAAAGCAGAATTAAGATAATTGTATATAGTTCCATCAATACGCATATGAAATCCTCCTTCCTATTATAATATGTATATACGATTATCAGAGACTATAAAATAATCGCATTTTATATTTGACATATATATGTAAATTATAGTATATATTTATTGTAGTGTCTATAGGGCAAATGCTTATTTTGACAGCAAAAATATATATTTTTACTTGACTTTATGACATCCATTTGTTATTCTATACCTTGCGATGGAAGTAAGGTCTTTTTTTTATGCCTTAAAATCGGTAAAAATAAAAATGGAGGTGGATAGTTGTGCGTGTTAAGATAACATTGGCATGTCAGGATTGTAAACAGCGTAATTACAATATGACAAAGGATAAGAAAACACATCCGGACAGAATGGAAACAAAGAAATATTGTAAGTTCTGTAAGGCGCATACAATGCATAAGGAAACAAAGTAAGTTCTGTTACGCGATTTAGTGCAGAACGCATGGAAACCCACAGTCTTAGTGGATGTGGGGTGTAAAGGGAGTAAGTATATGTCAAAGAACAGTGAGACATCATCACCTGCTCTTAAGAGGAGCTGGTTCCAGGGTTTGAAGGCTGAGTTCGGTAAGATTGTATGGCCGACCAAGGCATCACTGGGAAGACAGTCAGTTGTTGTAATTATAGTTGCTGTTATTCTTGGATTTTTAATTGCGGGAATAGATTATGTGTTACAGCTTGGCTTGTCCAACATTATTGGTTAGGTAGGTGAAGGTATGTCAGAAATGCAAGAAACTAATGCTACAAACCGCGTTGCAGGTGGCGAGAAGATTCCTTCCAGCAACGAAGCAAAATGGTATGTGGCACATACCTACTCAGGTTATGAGAACAAAGTAAAAAATGATATCGAAAAGACGATTGAGAACAGAAAGCTTCAGGATCAGATTCTTGAGGTTACGGTTCCTGTGCAGGAGGTTCTTGAGGTCAAGAACGGAGTTAAGAAGCCTGTTTCCAGAAAGTTGTTTCCTGGTTACGTGTTGATTAACATGTATATGAACGATGTTACATGGTACGTTGTTCGTAATACAAGGGGTGTCACAGGCTTTGTCGGACCGGAATCTAAGCCTGTTCCTCTTACAGAGAGTGAGATGCAGACATTAGGTATCAACGTTAATGAGGTACACATTGATGTCGAGGTTGGAGATACGATTAAGGTTGTTACCGGAGCTTGGGAAGGTAACAGCGGAGAGATTAAGTCTATCAACGAAGGCAAGCAGACAGTTACCATCGAGGTTGATATCTTCGGACGAGCTACTTCTGTTGAAATCGGATTTGCTGATATTCAGAAGATTTAAGAGACAATCCATACAAGTATTTATGGAAAATAAGTGGAAGGGTATCCCCCGTTATACCACAATATTTTTAGGAGGTACGCTATAATGGCGAAAAAAGTAGAAGGATACATTAAATTACAGATACCTGCGGGAAAGGCAACTCCTGCACCACCTGTTGGTCCTGCACTTGGACAGCACGGTGTAAACATTGTACAGTTCACAAAAGAGTTTAATGCAAGAACTGCTGATCAGGGAGATATGATTATCCCTGTTGTAATCACAGTTTATGCAGATAAGAGCTTTAGCTTTGTAACAAAGACACCACCAGCAGCAGTATTGCTTAAGAAGGCGTGCGGCCTTAAGACTGCATCTGCTGTACCTAATAAGACAAAGGTTGCAAAGATTTCTAAGGCTAAGGTTCAGGAAATTGCCGAGCTTAAGATGCCAGACTTAAATGCAGCATCACTTGAGGCTGCTATGAGCATGATAGCTGGTACAGCTCGTTCAATGGGAATCGAAGTAGAAGAGTAGAAAGACAGTGGGAGGGTCGCTCCCGATAATACCACAGGAGGTTTTTTTATAAATGAAAAAAGGTAAAAGATATGTAGAAGCTGCAAAGCTTATTGAAAAATCAAGTGTTTATGACTTAGAAGAGGCTGTATCTCTTGTAAAGAAGTCAGCAAGTGCAAAGTTTGATGAGACAATCGAGGCTCATTTCAGACTTGGTGTTGATGGTCGTCACGCAGATCAGCAGGTTCGTGGAGCTGTAGTTCTTCCACACGGAACAGGTAAGACTGTTAAGGTTCTTGTTTTCGCTAAGGGAGATAAGGTAGATGAGGCATTAGCTGCTGGCGCAGATTACGCAGGTGGCGATGAGCTCGTACCAAAGATTCAGAACGACGGCTGGTTAGACTTTGATGTTGTTGTTGCTACACCTGACATGATGGGTGTTGTAGGACGTCTTGGTCGTGTACTTGGACCTAAGGGCTTAATGCCAAACCCTAAGGCTGGTACAGTAACAATGGACGTAACAAAGGCTATCAACGATATTAAGGCTGGTAAGATCGAGTACAGACTTGATAAGTCAAATATTATCCATGTGCCAATTGGAAAGGCTTCTTTCTCAGAGGAGCAGTTAGCAGACAACTTCCAGACTTTAATAGATGCTATTGTAAAGGCTAAGCCATCAGCAGCAAAGGGACAGTATTTAAGAAGCGTAGTTATCGCATCTACAATGGGACCTGGCGTTAAACTTAACACAGTTAAGTACAACTAGGCTTATCCAATATAAAGCAGATATAAGACAGATATTGCATATGTCAATGGACAGATGTAATG
>CAVELH010000106.1:0-8575 GCA_963616385.1 bacterium
CTTAAAATAAGTGTGCCATTCTCAATTTTCAGTCCGGGAACTCCTTCCTGATCCATAGTGATATCAAATGAACCATACACCGTCATTATTCCTTCTGCTGCATCATAATATATGTATGGCTCTGCTGCTGGTATATTGTCTGCATAATACATCAACGTCCCACTATTAGAATCATACTGATAATACCCTGTTTCAAGTGTCGTACCATACATGACTACTGAAACCCCCGCTGCACTAACATCAATAGCCCTCGTAGTACAGGTTATGTATATCGTAAGCATAAATGCCACAAACATAACCAACACTATAGATAGTTTCTTTTTCATATTCTCCTCCTATTTTATTAACATTATTTTTATCAAAGCATTTTTTCTATTCTACGTCAACAGATGTGGGACAAACGGCAATTTTCTGGGATAAAAGGGGTTCTTCTCGACATATATTTATGCTAATATAATTCCGTAGTGTAATTTTTAAAATTATGATAATTTGTGCAATTATCAAATTATGGGGAAGGGGGATTTTCTATTGAATATAGCTATTATAGATGACAACAATACTGAACAGCTTCACATAGAAAAGCTTATATCAAACTGGGGAAGCTTTAACAACACAGACGCACACTGCGATATATATTCATCTGCTGACCAATTTTTATCCTCTCTTTCTGATAAAGTTTATGATGTTGTATTTACGGATATATATATGGATGATACTAATGGCATTGAAATGGCAAATACCTTCAGACAATCATTTCCAACCACACCAATTATATTTATAACGACCAGCAGTGAGCATCACGCTGACGCATTTGGTGTGCATGCATTTGATTATCTTCAGAAGCCAGTAACTCAGAATATGATAAATAAGGATATGAATGACCTTAATTTTTTTATGAGAAATATGGAAGATACTGCCCACATACTTCTCCCTATTAATCGCAAGGCTATACCCATCCTTTATTCCAACATAAGATACATAAACTCAGATTCCAACTATCTGATTATTCATACAAACGAATTACTTAGATGCAGAATTCCATTCAAAAAACTGGAAGCAATGCTTAATGATGAACGTTTTTTGTCAGTAAACAGAGGAATACTCGTAAATCTGGATTATGTATTATCAATGGATGAAAGGACCTGCTGTATGACTGATGGTACAATATTACCTATAAACACAAAACGTTATAAGATTATTAATCAGGCATACATAACAAGACAATTTGCCAGAAGAACAAAATGCCTCACCCATAGGAATAACGGAGGAGAATAATGGATATACAATCTATTCTATTTTCAGTAGCAGAATATGCTATTATTTTTCCAGGTATATTTATATGCCTTGTACCAGTTTCTGATTGGCTTATAGTCCCTCAGAGAAAAATATATCCCATATTAATACCTGCTGTATTGGTAATTTGTGTTATATTTGGATATATTGATTCAACTCATACATACTATAGCAATCTGTTCTTCTTTTTAATACTTTTTGTCTGCCTTATAGTTTATTTTGTTATGGTCAAAATAAATAAATTAAAGCTGCTTTATCTGTTTTTATGTGCAACTGCCACCTTATCCTTTGGTTGCATAGCAAATAACTACATAATCGCACATATAGATTCCAGCTCAAATGTTCAAGATAAATCTATACCCGGAATGTTAATACAGTACAGCGTAAGTATCATAATCATGGTTATCTTTCTGCTTATAAAGGATAAATTAAAATGGATTTTTAAGAATTTTAACACCAGACCTTTCTGGTATATGGCATGGATAGTTCCAGCTATAGTCACATTTTGCAACATTTATATGATTCCCGTTGATTATAATAACATTCGGGTAGGCCGTGTATTTCAGATTGCAATGATAATAGAGGCTGTTCTTTTAATATTTTTTATTGTATTTCAAATACTGCTATATCAGATTGCTCTTACCTCTTCCCAGAAGATAGAGCTTGAAACCTCTTCCCTCATGTATCAGGCACAGGCGGAGCAATATATTAAGCTACAAGCTTACATGGAACAGACAAGGCACATAAGACATGATTTTAAACATACTATAGCTGTAATATCTGAGCTTGCCCAAAACAAGCAATATGACGAACTAAATGATTATATATCGGATTATACAAATCAGATATCAGTTGACAGCCATATTCCTGATTACTGTAAGAATCCTGCCGTAAATGCTGTTGTAGGCTACTACGATAACATTGCGTCATCATACAACATAAAGACATCTATACAGATTGCCCTTCCCGCTGATTCACACATCTCGGATGTTGACTTATGTCTTGTATTTGGCAATCTTTTGGAAAATGCTATTAATGCCTGTAAAATGTGTGACGCAGACAACCGCTATATTAACCTGTCCTGTGACACAAATACAAAAAATGCATTATACATAGCCATGGTAAACAGCTTCAACCATAATGGCAATGACAAAAACTCACCTCACGGAAGCGGTATAGGTCTTTTATCCATACAGGCTACTGCACAAAAATACAACGGACTTACAAGGTTTTATCCAGCGGACAATGAATATGTATCTAACATAATGTTGTCAACAGATGGACTTGTACAGGATTCTGCCAGATAATAATTGGATATGGGGGCTTTTGCACTGGGGCTGTCGCCCGTGGATGGATAGTCCCATTACGGGACCGCTTGCGCTTAGTTGCTCCGAGCAGCAGCACTAAATTCGTGCCTCGCACTCATTAAGTGCTGGCTGTCGCAAATGTCCCTGCATGTGGACTACCATCCACGGGCGACAGCCCCAGTGCAAAAAGCCCCATATCCAATTATTATTTGACAGCAGTCCACATCCCCATTTTGCTTGAATATTGCCTTGATATAAAGTATAATATTAATGTCGTATATGACGCATTTACACAAACAAGGAGTACTATTGATGATTAATTTTAAAGTTGGAATAATGGGTGCAGGTAACATAGCTGGCACTATAGCTGACACACTTAATAAGCTTGATGCATTCGAGCCTTATGCCATCGCATCACGCGACATAGACCGCGCAAATGCATTTGCGGATGAACACAATATAGAGAAGAGATATGGCTCATACGAGGATCTCGTTCAGGATGCTGATGTGGAGCTCATATATATTGCAACACCACATTCACACCACGCCGAGCAGGCTAAGATGTGTATAGAGGCAGGCAAGCCGGTTCTCGTTGAGAAAGCATTTTCCTATGATGCCGAAACTACTGCCGAGATACTTAAGCTATCTGAGGAGAAGAATGTATTTGTAGGGGAAGCCATGTGGATAAGATTTATGCCTATGTATCAGGCATTAGCAGGCTATGTACAGAACAACGCCATTGGCCGCATTAACAATATAACCTGCAGCCTCGGATATAACTTAAGACACATAGAGCGCGTTACTAAGCCTGAGCTTGCCGGCGGCGCATTGTTAGACCTCGGCGTATATACACTTAACTTCATCACCATGATGTATGGCAAAGCACCTAACGCTATCGCATCAACCTGTCTTAAGCTTGACACAGGTGTGGATGCACAGGAATGTTTACAGCTTGGCTTTAATGGCGGACAGACTGCCACTGCATTTGTCACTATGATGTATAAGGCTGATAACAGTGCTACTTTATATGGAACAGAAGGATATATAGAGGTTGACAACATCAACTGTCCTGAGGCAGTTCGCGTATATGCCGGGGACGGACGTCTGGTATCTGATGTTAAACAGCCAGAGAAACAGATAAATGGTTATGAATACGAATTCATTGCAGCCCGTGACGCGATAATACTTGGTAAATACGAGTGTGATGAGATGCCACACAAGGAAACACTTCGTATTATGCAGATGACAGACACCTTGAGAAAGAACTGGAAGATTAGTTTTCCTATGGAAAACAATGCAGAATAAATCGCATTAAATACACCATAATGTAACATATATAGATTTGTGCAGGTTTACACAGTATTCATGCACAAATCTATTTTTTTAGACTAATAACGTGTACAATAAGTTCTGATGTGATTACTATATTCGTGCATCAGTCAAAGAACTCTGCATAAATTATCAGCTATCTGCTCTATTCTATAATCTCTCTGGGTGCGGATTACACATCACAAATCGGGCATATGTGTCCGGTTGCCATAAATATACAGACGGAGATGGCCTCACACTTCCCCGTCTGTATTAAAATCTATGTTCTATATATTCTTTTAACCTTCCGACATAAGAAGCTCCAATATCAACAACATCTCCATTCGTCATAGTTACAAACCGGTTTGTTATATCTATAGTTCTTATCCTCTTAGTGTTAATCAAAGTATTTCTCGCACATTGAATGAGATGTGGGTAATCGGCATAGGCAATAAACCTCTGCATAGTCATATATGGTATCTCATGCATATAACTGTCCTGCATACATATCTGTAATACACGCGAATTAACTCTTGCATAAACAATATCCCTGCACAAAACAGGATAAACGACATTATCCCGCTTTATATATACACTTTTATCCACTCTTCTGTCAGTAGTATGGCACAAGGCATTTCTTAAAACCTCTTCCATATATGTAATATTCACAGGACGTTCCAGATGCTCATAACAATGTAATCTGCGAAATATATAGCCGGACATATCTTCGATATTAGAAATTAGAATCACTGGTGCAAACATATATCTTCTGATATTTCTAAGTGTCTCAATAAACTTATATTCCTGCACCTCAAGTCTTTTACAGGGCATAACTCCAACAACAAATACATCTATCACCCGTTCTGCCGCACACTGATACGCAGCTTCAATATCATAAGCCTCAATGACAAGTATATCAATATTTATAGTTCTTATTAAATCAGCTATCTCACGAGCCTGCTTAACCGACTGCTCTACAACCAATACTCTCTTTTGCATACATCCCCCTACCATTTGTCAGATATTTTTATCTTATCCTTATACTGCTTATAAAACACAAGGTGCATACGCTCATCAACCTTCTGTATAAAATCAAAGACCTCTATATCATCATTATTAAAGGATATACGCTTATATCTCGTAAAATACTCATATAGCTGAAACATTTTAACTATCTTTTCTGAATCAGAAAGGGAATATATATCCGTCTTATCTTTCTCTTCACCAATAAACATATCGCCAATCCCAAACAATATATAATTTGCAGATACTCCATACTTTCTCCACAATGTATAGAGATTATCAATGGTTATTGATCTTCTTCCATTCTCTATATTGGCAAGGTGACTCGTGCTCATAGATAATAAATCTGCGAATTTATTTCTTTTCAGATTAAGAGCCCTTCTGACTTCTTTCACACGCAGGGATATATCAATTGAACTAGCTATTTCCACCAGATACCGTACCTCCTTTTTAATATATTGTAGAACATGAAGGTACGGTAAAATAATTCAAAAAAGCGTTCACTTATTCAATTTGAAAACATGAAATATATTATGAATTTATTATTAATTACAGTATTTATCAATCTTAGTCATCATCTCATCTAACTCAGCAACCGGTATCTGTCCCGGTGCAGATGACTGTTCAAGAGCCGCAAATGTGACGGAGCTTCCAAATACCTGTCCTGCAATACGGCTTAACGCACCGAGCTTTCCCATGGAAATAGTTATAACAGGAACTCTGGCATACTTTGTATTCATAATAGATGTGGCGGTAAGCAGATTAATCAGCTGCCCCTCATTCTGTGGCATAACAGCTATCTTAGCTATATCAGCCCCCCTATCCTGCATACAGCACATACGACTGACCATATCCTGAACCTCTGGTGTTTTGTTAAAGTCATGGTTAGACATAACTATATAAATACCCTTTTCGTGAGCAAGCTTAACAAGCTTATCAACGCCCTCATCTCCGGAATAAAGCTCAACATCCACCATATCAGGTATTGCACTCTCTATAACTGCACGATTGATATCATATACATCTGGAGTTTTAAGCTTAAGCTTTTCGCCACCCTCAGACTCACTTCTTATGGTAAATAGTAATACCTTATCGCCAAGCATTGCATACAATTTTTCAAGAAATGCCAGAAGTCTTGGTATATCCTGTAAGCCCTCATAAAAATCAGCACGAAATTCTACAATATCTATTCTTGACTTACAATCACATATTTTCTGTGCCTGACCTGCTATATCCTCCTCTGTTTTGCCGACAAGAGGTACGCATATCTTAGGTAAACCCTCTCCTATTACACATTTCTTTATCCCTATCTTCTTCATCAGGCTAACTCCCTCTGTATTTTAATTTCAGATGATATAAAAAGAGAGCTGTCGTTAAATCCACAACAGCTCTCTGTATAAGCTACTGTATTACGTTATAATACTGACTATTAAGTGCCTGTACCAACTGTTCAACAGTATACTGTGAATCCTCAACATATATCAAGGCCTTAACAGCAAGATATGTACCATCTGACAATTCCTTAACTATCATATAGTGTCTGGTGTCTCCAGACTCATCATACAGTACCATAGAATAATGTAAGGTCTCTCCATCAACATCTAATGTCTGGTTTGAAATATCGCCATCATATCCGAGAGATTCCAATTCTGCAAGTACATCCTCAACTGTAGTGTCTGTCTCTAATATATACTCTATCATTGAATAATTATCAGTATAGTAATCTACAAAATAATTACAAGCATAGTCAAGAGTAAATCCATCTATGCAGCCAAGTATTTCTACCTGTGTATTGCCACTGATAAGAGTCATATCATCTGATGTATATGTATCTGTATCATTGTAATCATCACCATAATCATCGTAACCATAACTATCATCATATGATGAACCATATAACAAAGTAGTAATATACTCGCCTAAGGCATCTCCAAATGCACCAGAATTATTTATTAAGTTTTCAAGCCATGCCAATATATTATCTGAATTATCAGATATCATATTCTCAAACTCATCGGTACTGATTGTTGACAAATCATATACTGGAAGGCTTGAATCAATAGGTGTTGATGAAACACCCGATGTATTCACTGTAGACTCACCAACTATACTAAATACATTCTCATCATTATACACCACTTCCATATTATCAAGCTTCATGGTATATGCAACACCCTTAGTTATATTTACATATGAAAGTTCAACTACAACTCCTATATCACCAAAATCTGTAACATTTCCATTAAGCGATAAATTAGCTTTATAGTTGTTCAAATCAAATGTATACTCACCATCAATGCTTGCCAGCTCGTCAGAATTATACTTAAGACTTGCTGTAAACTTTTTATCTGTCATGCTGTCACTGCTTGCATCTGTTGTGTTAAATGATAACTCTACAGATGTATCAGGTGCATATACTGAAAATGAACCATTGGTATTTCCATGGATATCATTTATGTCAAACTTAAAGCCTACTTCCTGATTCATAGCTCCTAAGCTTACTTTTCCTGATATATCATTGTCATCAATATCCATATAGATATTGTACTCTAAATCAACGTACATAACCGTAATCTTATCACTGGCTGATATCTTAACAACCTTCTTGTCAGCTACATATACCTTTATAACAAGGTCTCCATTGATAAGAGATGGTATCATGCTCTTTACCTGATTCATATTCTGCCTGAAAGTTTCCTCATCCATTCCAAGCTCATCAAGAGCCCCTGGCTCAGCTAAAATTATGTCATTTGCAGCATCAAGCATATCAGATGCAGCAGCCTCTAAATCCTCTTCAGCAAGTGTAACATAATATTCCTTAGCCTTTACAGTCTTATCGTTAACGCTAACCTTTGCATTTCCCTGCTTCTCAACAGAAACGGAATCCCATAGCTTCTCAACAGCATTTACATAGTTGGCATTGAGAGCCTGTGTGTCCTCATCCTCTGTTGCAGAGAAATAATTTATAACAGTGTTTGGCATAGTGCTCATGTCTTGACCTTCAAATAAAGGTGCATTCTGAAGCTTTGATAAATCATTTGGAATTGAAAGATAACCATCAATCATATCCACAAGCTGTAAATATGTATTCTCTTCATCTCCCGTAAGGCTGGTTGTAAGTAAATCATTATCCTTATATGATATTGTTACATCAGCATTAACAAGCTTGTTTGCAACATCATATGCTGTATTTCCACTGATTGATAAACCATCAGTATCTGTACCTGCTACCTGATTCACATTATACTCCATGCTCTGAGTATAACCTGTTGTTTGTATAGCTTCCCTTAAATCATCTATACCTATAACATTAGTCATAAAATCTGATGAATTTTCAGAGGCAAATGTATTCTCAAATGCTTCTATAACAACCTCTTTATCGGATTTTATAAACTTAGGAATGAAAATTACTCCACATACAACTGCCGCAACAGCTACTATTCCAGCCGTGATAATACCGGCAAGCTTACCCTTTGTCATAGGCTTTTTAACCTTAGGAGGCTTTGGATTCTGTGGTGGAACATTCTGTCCCATTCCTGCTCCGTACTGTGGCGGGATGTTCTGTCCCATTCCCGCATTATAATCATACTGCGGTGGCACGTTCTGTCCCATTCCCGCATTATAATCATACTGCGGCGGTACAT
>CAVELH010000107.1:0-6833 GCA_963616385.1 bacterium
GTTTTGGTGAGTCAGTTATTGGGGCATTTACGGCAACAACACAGATTGAGCTGTTGGTACAGCAGATATTTTCTGCGTTGGGAGCTGCGATTGTCACTTATACCGGACAGAACATGGGAGCTGGAGAGCGTGACAGGGTTTCGCTTGGTGTTGTTGCAGCTATGAAGATTAGTGCGGTGATTTCCGTGATATTGCTTGCTGTATTCTGGCTTTTTGGAAATCCTATAATGAGTATCTTTGTTACTAATTCAGAGATTATTTCAATAGCAGCCAAAGGTATAAAAATCACAAGCTTGTTTTTAAGTTCGCTCGGAGCTGTGCAGATTTTACGATATATGTTAAATGGTGCCGGAGACTCTGCGTATGCCTTGATGAATGGTGTTGTTGAGGTTATTTCAAGAGTTTTGTTTGCTGTTGGTCTTACAACGATTCCATTTATTGGGATGTGGGGAATATGGCTGACAACAGGATTAACTTGGGTGGTTACGGCTGTTTTTGCACTATTCAGATATAAAAATGGTGCTTGGAAGAATAAGGCATTGGTGTAAGCGGTATAGATTTTGGCTATTATTTATATTGGCATGAATTGCATTGAACTTGGCATGTATGGTCATTCATTTAAGACTATCCAATAGCTATAATTAACTCATAGATAAATAACATACTACAAATGGAGGTATTATGATGAGTAAAATAGCATTGGTAACAGGTGCGTCAAGTGGAATTGGTGAAATGACGGCTAGAGAATTAGCAAAGGCAGGATATTCCGTGTATGCTGCGGCAAGGCGTGTGGACTTGATGAGTGGACTTGCAGATGATGGAATTATTCCGGTTTATATAGACTTATTAGATGAGGATTCCATTGTGCAATGTGTTCAGGGTATATTGAAAAAAGAGGGACGAATTGATATACTTATAAATAATGCTGGTTATGGTTCGTATGGTGCTATTGAG
This sequence comes from bacterium, assembly GCA_963616385.1. Lineage (GTDB taxonomy): Bacteria > Bacillota > Clostridia > Lachnospirales > Lachnospiraceae > Coprococcus_C. Next base: position 955 of record CAVELH010000107.1, read on the forward strand.
GATGTATCTATGGAGGAAGCCAAGAGGCAGTTTGAGGTCAATCTTTTTGGGATGGCAAGACTGATACAGCTTGTTACACCTACAATGAGGAAAAATCATTATGGAAAAATTGTAAATGTATCTTCAATGGGCGGTAAAATATGGACAAAGTTTGGTGGTTGGTATCATGCAACCAAATTTGCAGTAGAGGGATTTTCGGATTGCCTCAGGATGGAGCTTGAACCATTTGGAATAGATGTTGTAGTTGTAGAACCGGGTGGAATTAAGACAGATTGGGGAATTATAGCAGCAAATCATTTGAAAGAAACTGCAAGTGGAGGAGCATATGAACAGTATGCCAATAAGGCGGCTGATGGAATGATTAAAAATTATTCAGGAAATATGCTTGCAAAACCAGAACTTATTGCGAAAACGATTAAAAAAGCAGTTACGAAGAAAAGACCACATACAAGGTATCTGGTTGGTTTCATGGCAAAGCCGATGGTGCTCACACAGAAAATATTTGGTGACCGTGTATATGATAATATAATTAGAAAATTTAGTTGAATTATATTACATCCACTAAGAGAGAAGGTAAGAAATTGAGACATTTTCCTCTTGATAAAAATTATGCTATATTATTAAACTCAAACGGAATATCTGTTGATGAATTACTTAAAAGAGCAAAATTGCCATTGGATATTTTTACACGGGAGAATCCATGTGTTAATGCTGATGAATATTGTCGATTTATGAAAGCCGTTGAGGAGCTTGTGCCTAATAAAGAGATGCCTATAATCCTTGCTACAGCGGAAGATATACAGACTATTTCGCCACCTATATTTGGAGCGTATTGTAGTGCAAATGCAAGAGAATGTATTGAGCGAATTGCACAATATAAAGCTTTGGTAGGTGCTGTTATATTTGAAGTTAACGAGAATGAATGTGGGATAGAGGTAAACATCAAAGGTGAGGCGGATATGGAACTCCCTCAAATCATTGTAGGGATAGAAATGGTTTTGCTCACTAATATCATAAGAAAGGCAACCAAGGAGGATGTTATACCTGCAAGAGTGACCGTACAAAAAGCATTTGAGAATCCGGAGTATGAGAAGTATTTAAGGGTAGAGGCACAAATAGATTGTGAGAACACGATTGTGTATTATGAAAAAGATGTTCAAATTCCCTTTATTACAAGAAATGAATCAATGTGGAGTTATTTTGAACCAGAGCTAAAGAAAAGGCTTAGTGAGATGGACATAGATGATACTTTTTCTGCTAAAGTTCGTAGCTCGTTGGTAGAATTACTTCCGGCAGGTAAAACATCTATAGAAGATGTTGCAATGATGTTTGGTATGAGTAAGCGAAGCTTACAGAGAAAATTAAAGGAAGAGGAAACGACTTTTCAGAAGCAGTTAAATCATGTTAGAGAATTACTTGCCAAGAATTATATTCAAAATACTCAGTTATCATCAGAGGATATTGCATATTTGTTAGGATATAGAGATATTAATTCATTTTTTAGAGCATTTTCTGCGTGGACAGGAAAGTCAGTTACGGCATATAGGAGGGGAATATGAAAGCATTTATTATATGGGCTATTTGCGGATTGATTATAATTGGCATTGGAATCTTTGATTTATTCTCAAAGAAGGTTGTTGGGTTCTGGGCGAATATTAAGACCACTGATGTCAGTGATATAAAGAAGTATAATTGTGCAGTCGGTAAGTTATTGATTGTATATGGGGTAATTTACATTGCGTTAGGATTACCATTATTATGTGGACAAAATTCATCGTATATATTGTTATCAGTTCTGGGAGTATTCATAGAAACCATAGTGGTGATGATAGTTTATAGTCTTGTTATTACAAATAAGTATAAAGTAAAATAGGATATTTATCCCTATCACAGTCGCATATATTATGATATAATGGCGTTGGTTAGCACAAACTAACTAACGCCATTTATATATATATAATTTATATACATAAATTTTATATGTGTAATAAGTATATTTATATAATAATAAGTACATTTATTAGAAATATTAAAATCTATAAAATATGGGGGTAAGAGATGGATAATATTAAAATTACTGAATACAAAAGGAACTGTCTGTTAGGTGCAGTCGGTGCATTGCTTATGGTAGTGGGTGATTTGAGCCTGAGTCTGGTTAAGGCTGACAGTGCAGATGAGGGACTTTACATACGTGAGGCTTATCTTAGCGGTACATATCCATCATGGAGAATAGTCTTGCTACTTGTCACAGGAATTATAGGTATGGCATTATATGCATTTGGAATAAAGGCTATGTATGAACAGATACTTCCTGAGTGCAAGAAGTCAAGAGCTATTGTGAAATATTCAGGTATTGTGTTTGCTGTTTCCGGTACAACACTTCATTTCTTTGTGGGTACTTTGGCATACTGGGTTTCATATCTTTCTAAGCATATAGGACGTGAGCAGGCGATTTCATTTGTGGATGATTACTATAACAGTATATTTCCGGCAATGATAATAGTATATATATCGATTGTATTGTTGATTTTTACGAGCGTAATAGCTCTTCTTAGAAAGAAAACCATAATGGATAGAAAAATGATTGTATTTCACATGCTTGTATGGCAGTTGATATTTATGCTTATTCCAGATATCAGGCAGGCACTTGGCGCTGACGCTTCAACAATAGATTATGTGTTAAGTCAGGCATCAGGTAATATGGCAGGATTTATATGGCTTATCGCAAGTTATGTCTGGATAAAGAAAAAATAATTATGCAAAATGCACAAATAAGATTATATAAAATGCTGAAAAATGCGAATAATGTAAATAAATGCGAAAAAACATTTGACATATACTAGCTAAATGTTATAATAAACATATATTTGAAACGGGTTTCATATAAGAAATTGTATAAAATGCAAAGGAGGAGAAATAAATGTCAAGCATAAGAGAGGTAGCAAAACTGGCACAGGTATCACCGGCTACTGTTTCCAGAGTTATAAACGGAACGGCTAATGTAGATGAAGAAAAAAGAAAAAGAGTTTTGGATGCCATCTCTGAAACCGGTTTCGTACCAAACGAAGTAGCAAGATCACTATTTAAAAAGTCAGCAAAGATTATAGGCTTGATTTTACCATCCATTGAAAATCCTTTCTTCACTCAGATGGCAAATGCAGTAGAGCGAACGGCTGATAAATACGGATATCGTTTGATTCTCTGCAATACAAATGATAAGCCAGAGCGGGAAAAGACAGCTATTTCAATGTTAGCATCAATGAATGCGGATGGAATTATTTTAACAACTAATAATGAAGAGACATACGAGAGCGTTAATAGCTGCCCGATACCGGTTGTTATCACAGACAGAAGAATAGCAGCTAAGGCATTGGCAGGATATGTACACAGTGACCATTATGAAGGCGGAAGAATAGCAGCTAAGCATTTGATTGATTGTGGATGTAAAAATATAGTTTGCATAAGGGGACCTGTAGAGGTATCTAGTGCAAGAGCAAGATATGAAGGATATTGTAAGGTATGTCACGAGCAAAACATAAAGCAACAGGTTGTTGACTGTACTTATGATTTTGAGAAGGGCTTAGAGGTAACCGAGACAATCCTTAGCCAATATCCTGATGTAGACGGAATTATAGCATGTAATGATGTGGTAGCTATTTCGGTATATAAGGTTTTGAATAGCAAGGGAATAAGAGTTCCTGAGGATGTTCAGATTATCGGCTATGACAACATCAGATTATCAAAGCTTGTTACACCGGAGGTTACGACAATAGCACAGCCGATTGATGAGATAGGTCAGAAGGCGGCGGAGCTAATCATTAACAACGACATTGATAATAACCAGAAGGAATTTATATTTGAGACAAAATTAATCGTAAGAGATACTACTAAATTGAAAGGAGAATAGGCAAATGAAAAAGGAAGGTATATTAAACAGCGACATTTCAAGAGTATTGTCTTATATGGGACATACAGACTTGATATGCATTGGTGATTGTGGATTGCCAATACCTGATGATGTTGAAAGAATTGACCTGGCTTTGGAATTTGGAGTTCCGACCTTTATGAAAACCTTAGAGGTTGTAGCTAAGGATATGAAGGTTGAGAAAATTATCCTTGCCACAGAGATTAAGGAGCAGAATAAAAAGGTCCTTGGAGAGATTGAAGAGTTATTTAAGGGACAGAACATCGAAGTAGAGTATGTTTCACATACAGAGCTTAAGGAAAAAACAAAGAACTGCAAAGCAGTAATCAGAACAGGAGAGACTACACCATATGCGAATGTAATTCTCCAGTCCGGCTGCATATTTGCATAAGAGAAAGGAGGTTATACACTATGAATATTGAGATGAAGGGCATCAACAAGTCCTTTGGAAGTAATCAGGTATTGAAGGATGCAGGATTTTTCCTGAAGGATGGTGAGGTTCATGCACTTATGGGCGAGAATGGTGCAGGAAAATCCACGTTGATGAAGATTCTAACAGGTGTTTATACAAAAGACAGTGGAACAGTTATTGTGGATGGCGAAGAGGTATCTTACAAGAATCCACAGGAAGCTGAGAAGGCAGGAATCGTATTTATCTATCAGGAACTTAATGTATTGTATGACCTTACTGTAGTTGAGAATCTTTTCATGGGAAAAGAGATAACAAAGAAGTTTGGTATATGCGATATGAAAGCTATGAGAGAGACCGCAAAGGAAACTATGGAGAAGCTTGGCATGAACATTCCGATTGACGCAGTTATGTCGGATTTGTCAGTAGGTCAGCAGCAGATGGTTGAGATTTGTAAGGCTCTTATGGTAGATGCAAAGGTACTTATCATGGACGAGCCTACAGCAGCTCTTACTGAGAGTGAGACAGAGGGATTGTTCAAGGTAATTAATTCTCTTCGCAAGAAGGGTGTATCTATAGTATATATTTCTCACAGAATGGAAGAAATATTTGAGCTGTGTGACAGAATTACAGTACTCAGAGATGGAGCTTACATAGATACAAAAGAGATAAAGGATATCACAATGGACGATATAGTTCAGATGATGATAGGACGTGAGATTGGTGAGCGTTTCCCTAAGAGAGATGTAAAAATCGGAGAAGAGGTTCTTAAGGTAGAGGGGCTTTCTAATTCAAAGTTCTTCCATGATGTCAATTTCTCAGTCAGAGCAGGTGAGGTGCTTGGAGTTGCCGGTCTGATGGGTGCAGGAAGAACTGAGATTATGCAGGCTATATTCGGTAACCTTAAGAAGGATGCAGGAAGAATTTACATAGACGGAAAAGAAGTACATATAAGAAATCCAAGACAGGCTATCGCAGCAGGTATAGGATTTGTCACAGAGGACAGAAAGACAGAGGGACTTCTCCTTGAGAAGAGTATTGCAGAGAATATAGAGATTGCAAACTTGAAGAAGGTTTCTAAGGGCGGAGTTTTAAAGAAGGATAAGCAGGAAGAGATTGTTAAGCAGGGTATTGAAGAATTCAGAGTAAAATGCTTCGGACCTTGGCATGAATGTAATAACCTGTCTGGTGGTAATCAGCAGAAGGTTGTAATTGCAAAATGGGTATACACAGATCCTAAGATACTTATCTTGGATGAGCCTACAAGAGGCGTAGATATTGGAGCAAAGAAAGAGATATACGATGTTATCAATAAGCTGGCTGCTAAGGGAGTTGCAGTAATAATGGTTTCATCTGAGTTACCTGAGGTCCTCGGAATGAGCGATAGAATCATGGTAATCAGAGAAGGTGAAGTTAGAGGAATTATTGATGGGAAAGAAGCGGATCAGACAAAGATTATGACTTTGGCGACAGGAGGTAGTTTATAATGGAAAAGAGCAAAAAGAGTATTGGCTCTCTCATAGGGGAGTATGGAGCATTTTTAGC
>CAVELH010000107.1:6843-8465 GCA_963616385.1 bacterium
GTAATAATAATAAGTGTGGTAAGTCCGGAATTTAGAACAGTGAATAACTTCTTAAGCTTGTTACGTCAGGCATCATTCAATGGACTTATAGCATTTGGTATGACATGTGTAATTTTATCAGACGGTATTGATTTGTCAGTTGGTTCAACATTTGCACTGAGTGCGATTATATGTGCAGAGATGCTTATTAAGGGTGTTCCTTCAATAATAGCAATTCTTGCAGCACTTGTAGTTGGTACAGCACTTGGTGTGATAAGTGGTATTCTTGTAACAAAGGGACGTTTACAGCCATTCATCGCAACACTTATTACAATGACAGCGTATCGTGGACTTGCAATGATTATAACAGATGGTAAGCCTGTTTCTAAGCTTGCAGCAAGCATAGATAGCAAGTCAGGAGCATTCTTATTTAAGGCACTTGGTAAAGGAAATTTGGAGTTCGGATCTTCATCAAACCCATGGTTCTCAATTCCAATACCTGTAATTATTTTGGTAATAGCTTTAGTAGTATTCTGGTTTATACTTCACAAGACTACATTTGGTAGAAGAGTGTATGCAACAGGTAGCAATGCAAAATGTGCAAACCTTGTTGGTGTAAACACATCAAAGACAAAGATTTCTGTATATGCTATCTCAGGATTCTTGTCAGCACTTGCAGGACTTATAATGATTTCACGTCTTGATTCAGCTCAGCCAACACTTGGTTCAGGATATGAGCTTGATGCGATTGCGGCAGTTGCTCTTGGCGGAACAAGCATGAGTGGTGGACGTGGTAAGATTATCGGTACATTTGCAGGTGTACTTATAATAGCAGTACTTAACAATGGTATGAATATCTTAGGTGTTAATTCATACTATCAGGATGTAATTAAGGCAATTGTTATTCTCGTGGCTGTATTGTCAGACCGTAAGAGATAATCAGATTGGATGGAGGTATATAGCATGAAGCACATAAAGAAATTTTTAGCAGCAGTCTTAGCACTTGTGATGGTACTTTCTCTTACTGCTTGTGGTATTACAATAGATGGTGAGAATAACAGCAAGAAGAAAAAGACTACAAACGGTTCAATAGGACTGTCAGTATCAACACAGAATAATCCATTTTTCGTTTCTCTTGCTGAGGGAGCAGAGAAGGCAGCGGATGAGTTAGGCGTAAGCCTTACAGTTGTAGATGCAGGTGATGATGTAACTAAGCAGGTAAGTGATATAGAGGATTTGATTTCAAAGCAGATAAGTGTACTTATCGTAAACCCTGTAGACTCAGATGCAGTATCAGGAGCAGTTCAGGATGCTATAGATCAGGGTATAAAGGTTATATCAGTTGACAGAGTAGTAAATGGAGTAACTGTTGATTGCGAGATAGCATCAGACAACGTAGCAGGTGCAGAGCTTGCAACACAGTACATAGTTGACACATTAGGTGAGGGAACAAAGGTAGCAGAGCTTCAGGGAACATCAGGAGCTTCAGCAGCGATTGACAGAGGAACAGGCTTCCACAATATTGCAGATGATAAGCTTGAAGTAGTAGCAAGTCAGGTAGCAAACTTCGACAGAACTGAGGGAATGTCAGTAATGGAGAATATGCTTCAGGCAAACTCAGATATCAAGGCAGTATTTGCAGC
>CAVELH010000108.1:0-2392 GCA_963616385.1 bacterium
GTATATAAGATGCTCGATGAAACAGGTGTCACAACTATAGATGCAACCTGTCCATTTGTTAAGAAGATTCACAGAATAGTGAGCGAGGCAAGTGAGGCTGGTAACAGCATTATTATAGTAGGAGATGAACATCATCCTGAGGTAAAGGGAATAATAGGCTGGTGTAAAAACACACCGATTGTCATTAATTCCTTAAATGACGTCGAAAAAAAGCTTAAAAATTTGAATAAAAATGTTACTTTGGTTTCACAAACAACATTTAATGGCATAAAATTTAAAGAATTAGTTGAATTTTTACGAAAAAAAGATTATAATATCAATGTTTATAATACCATATGTAATGCTACCGAGGAGAGACAGAGGGAGGCGAGGCGACTAGCCTCAGAAGTCGATGCTATGATAGTGATAGGTGGTAAGAATAGTTCTAATACACAAAAGCTGTATGAGATAAGTAGTAAAGTGTGTAAGAACACTTACTATATTCAGACACTCGTTGACTTGGATTTGACTGTTATTGAATCCGCTGAGAGGGTAGGTATTACAGCTGGGGCATCTACCCCAAATCATATTATTAAGGAGGTTCATGGCAGTATGTCAGAATTAAGTTTTGAAGAATTATTAAAGCAGTCAGAGGAGAATGAAAGCAAAATTAAACCAGGCAGTGTTGTTGAGGGTAAGGTAATCGGTGTTAAGCCAGAAGAGATTATCGTAGATATCCAGTATAAGGCTGATGGTATCATCACAAGAAATGAGTATTCAAATACTCCTAATATTGACCTTACAACAGTTGTTAATGTCGGAGATCCTATTACAGTTAAGGTTATCAAGACTAACGATGGTGAGGGACAGGTTTTACTTTCATACAAGAGAGTTGCAGCAGAAAAGTCATATGCTATGCTTGAGGAAGCATTTGAGAATGAGACAGTTCTTAAGGCTAAGGTTACACAGGTACTTGAGGGTGGTCTTTCAGTGACAGTTGATGAGTGCAAGGTATTCATCCCTGCAAGTCTTGTATCTGATACTTATGAGAAGAATCTTGATAAGTTTATGGATCAGGAGATAGAGTTTGTTATAACAGAGTTCAACCCTAAGAAGAGAAGAATTATCGGTAACAGAAAGAAGCTTATCGTTGCTAAGAAGGCAGAGCTTGCTAAGAAGTTATTCGAGTCAATCAAGGTTGGCGATGTTGTAGAGGGAACAGTTAAGAATGTAACACCATTTGGTGCATTTATCGATTTAGGCGGAGCAGATGGTCTCCTTCATATATCTGAGATGTCATGGGGAAGAATTGACGATCCTAAGAGCGTTCTTAAGGTTGGCGACAAGATTAAGACTTTCATTAAGGATATCAATGGTGAGAAGATTGCACTTAGCCTTAAGTTCGAGGATAAGAATCCTTGGATAGCTGCTGCTGATAAGTATGCAGTTGGAACAGTTGTAACAGGCAAGGTTGCAAGAATGACAGCATTTGGTGCTTTCGTTGAGCTTGAGCCAGGTGTTGATGCACTCCTTCATGTATCACAGATTTCTAACGAGCATGTTGAGAAGCCAGAAGATGTATTCAAGATTGGTCAGGAGGTTACTGCTAAGGTTGTTGACTTTAAGCAGGAGGACAAGAAGATTAGCTTAAGCATCAAGGCTATGCAGCAGGATAATGCAGCAGAGGAGTCAGAGGAGTAATATAATATATGGCATACGGGTACGAAGAGTTCAAGCGTGATGTTTACAAGCTCACAGATATTGACCTTAATATGTACAAGGAACGCCAGATGAAAAGAAGAATAGAGTCTCTTATTTCCCGCAAAGGCTTTGATGGGTTTGAGAATTTTTACAAAGGTATGAAGTCGAATGAGGTACTGCTTCGTACCTTTGTCAGTTATTTGACTATTAATGTATCACAATTTTATAGAAATCCTGTTCAGTGGGAGAATCTTGAGAAGGAGATTATACCTTATCTTAAGAGGAAGTATGGTGACAGACTAACTATATGGAGTGCTGCATGCTCCACAGGCGATGAGCCATATACGTTAGCTATGATATTTGCTAAGTATGTTCCGTTAGATAAGCTTAAGATTATAGCCACAGATATTGATGATGATGTGCTTGCTTTCGCTCAGAATGGTGTGTATCCTGCCAAGAGCATTGCGGATTTGCCAGAGGATTACAAGAAGCGTTATTTTACTAATATAGATGACAAGCATTATGAGATTGATAAATCAATCAGGAAATGTGTGGAATTTAAGAAGCATAATCTTCTCAAGGATAAGTATTTTTCAGGTGTTAATCTGATTGTATGCAGAAATGTAGTTATATATTTTACTGACGAGGCGAAGGACTCTGTTTATAGGAAGTTCCATACTTCATAAATTTCAAAAAAGTTTCCTGAGCAATG
>CAVELH010000108.1:2402-8439 GCA_963616385.1 bacterium
GTTTATAGGAAGTTCCATACATCACTAACTGATGATGGAATATTATTCATTGGCAGTACAGAACAGATATTGCATGCAAGAGAGCTTGGTTTTGAATCACAGAGAACATTTTTTTATAAAAAAATATAAGTAATAAGGATTTTTGGCTTGATTTACATATAATAATATGTTATAGTTGTGAAGTTGTGGATGGTCCTCTGTATTAATAGTAATATAAGAACGTCTAATATATCTAGGAGGTTGTACAGATGAGTACAAGTGAAATTATTAAGAACATCGAGGCTGCTCAGATTAAGGAAGTAGCTGACTTTAATGTTGGTGATACTATTAAGGTATATGCTAAGATTAAAGAGGGTAACAGAGAAAGAGTTCAGGCATTCGAGGGTACTGTTTTAAAGAGACAGGGCGGAAGCTGTAGAGAGACATTTACAGTTAGAAAGACATCTAACGGTGTAGGTGTTGAGAAAACTTGGCCACTTCATTCCCCTACAATTGAGAAGATTGAAGTTATCAGAAGAGGTAAGGTTAGAAGAGCAAAACTTAACTACTTACGTGACAGAGTTGGTAAGAAAGCTAAGGTTAAAGAGCTTGTAAAATAAGGTGTTCAATTATAAGAATGGCTGGAGCGTATAACTCCAGTCATTTTTAATAAGAGTGAAATTGGGTGTTTGTATGAATTATAGAAGGCGTAGGGCAAGGCGCAGCGAAGGGCTGTCGTTTAGACCTGTCAGAGTTCATTTTAATAAGCGTAAATTAATTCGTGAAATTCTTAATTGGGTTTTGGTTGTATTTATAGCTGCGGTAGTTGGCTATGCATTTGTGACATTTGCGTACCAGACAGTTACTGTAGTTGGACCATCTATGCGTGAGACCTTGTCGGATGGGGACGTTGTAGTCGTTAATAAATTCGTATATAAATTCCATGATATTGAGAGATATGATGTTGTTGCATATTCTCAGGTTGGAAATGATTCCTATTATGAGGTTAAGCGTGTTATAGGGCTCCCTGGTGAGAGTGTAATGATTAAGGACGGTCAGGTATATATTGACGGTACAGCCTTAAAGGATATGCCAATAAGTGATAAAATCCTTAACGCAGGAATTGCCAGTTCAGAGATAAAGTTAGGAGATAAAGAATATTTTGTACTGGGTGACAATGTCAATAACAGTGAGGATTCACGCTATACAAATGTTGGAAATATAAGCAGTTCGGAGATTATAGGCAGGGTTGATTACAGGCTCTCGCCTAGGGATAACAGAGGTAAAATAAGATGAATATTCAGTGGTATCCCGGTCATATGACTAAGGCTAAGCGTATGATGCAGGAAGACATTAAATTGATAGATATTGTTGTGGAGCTTCTTGACGCGAGAGCTCCGATGAGCAGTAAGAATCCTGACATAGACAGTCTTGCAGGCAATAAGTACAGACTTGTTCTGCTCAATAAATATGATTTGGCAGATCCTGCAAAGACAGCTAAGTGGGAAGCATATTTTAGAGAGAAGGGCTGGTATGTTGTATGCCTTGACTCCCGCAAAAATACCGGCATGAAGCAGATAACTACTACAATACAGGAGGCGTGTAAGGAGAAGATTGAACGCGACAGAAAGAGGGGTATAATTAATCGACCTTTAAGAGCTATGGTCGTTGGTATACCTAATGTCGGCAAATCAACCTTCATCAACTCATATGCCAAGAGGGCCTGTGCAAAGGTTGGCAATAAGCCGGGTGTGACTAAGGGCAAACAATGGATTAGGCTTGGTGGCAATATTGAGCTGCTTGATACCCCTGGTATACTGTGGCCTAAATTTGAGAATCAGCAGGTGGGAATTAATCTTGCCTATATAGGTTCTATAAATGACGAGATAGTTGAGAAACAGGAGCTTGCATATAGTTTCATAGATTTTTTAAAAAATAATTATTGTAATGCCCTGTCTGAAAGGTATAATATAAATACGGACAATGATGCATATAGGCTTCTTGAGGAGATTGCATTAGAAAGACAATGCTTCAAGAAGGGTAATACCCCTGATTTAGATAAGGCTTCTATGCTGTTGTTTGACGATTTTAGAAGTGGAAAGCTTGGTCGTATAACATTGGAGATTCCAGAGGAGCAGGCTTAAAATATAGGAGTAGGATTATGAGTATTAAGGACGAGAATATTACGTCAGAGGTTGAAGAAGCTGAAGAGGCAAAGGATAATAATGAGACTTCAGAGACAGAAGAAGTAAAGGGTAACAGTGAGGCTTCAGAAGCAGATGAAACTTCAGATGTAAGTGAGGACACTAAGAAAAAGAGAATACGAAGGTCTAAGAGAAATAATGATAAAAAAGAGAAAAAATCAGAGAAGGAGCCCAAGAAGCCTGAGGAGATTAATATAGTTAAGGAGCTTTTGAGCCTCATAATTTACATAGGCTTAGTCGTTCTTCTATGCTATTTTGTGATTAACTTTGTCGGTTGCCGTTCGCGTGTTGACGGTTCATCGATGAACCCAACCTTGGAGGATGGGGATAATCTATGGGTTGATAAGCTGTCATACAGATTTGGAGATCCTAAGAGATTCGATGTTATCATATTTAACTATGACGAGGACACAACCTACGTTAAGAGAATAATAGGTCTGCCGGGTGAAACTGTCCGCATAGATCAGGACGGACATATCTTTATAAATGAACAGCTCCTTAAGGAGGATTACGGTAAGGAGGTTATACTTCCAACTAACCTTGGACGTGCGAGCCAGCCGGTTGTTTTAGGTGAGGATGAGTACTTTGTGCTCGGAGATAACCGTAATAACAGTCAGGACAGTAGATGGGCAGATGTCGGCAATGTCAACCGAAAGGATATAGTAGGCAAGGTTATTTTAAGAATATATCCATTCTCTAAGTTTGGAACTATAAAGAAATAGATAAGTTAGTGCATTTATATGGGCTGCCATGAAACGTGGCAGCCATTTCATTATCACATGTGAGGAGATACTATGAAGATTGCTGAGATAAAGCAGAAGCTACACGAGATATCAGATACGGATAAGGATAGCCTTTGTGACTTTATAAGTGAGTTTAGTGCGGATGAACGTGCAGGTGTTGTCACAGTTGTGAATCAGGCTAAAAAGAAACTTAAGGCTATACAGGATGAGTATGTAAGAATCGAGAAGATGTATTCATTTGAGAAGAAATACCATGAGCTTGGTTATAAGTACATATGTGGAATAGATGAGGTTGGACGTGGACCTCTTGCCGGACCAGTAGTTAGCTGTGCTGTTATACTTCCTGCCGATTTCTGGATATTATATCTAAATGACTCAAAGCAGGTGTCAAAGAAAAAGAGAGAAGAGCTACACGACATTATAATAGATAAGGCAGTTGCATACGGAATTGGAATATCATCAGAGCAGCGTATAGATGAGATTAATATATTGCAGGCTACATATGAATCAATGCGTATGGCTATTAATAATCTAAGCGTTAAGCCCGATATCTTATTAAATGATGCAGTGACAATACCGCAGGTAGATATTGAACAGGTACCTATTATTAAGGGAGACACTTTATCTGCAAGTATAGCTGCTGCGAGCATTGTTGCCAAGGTCACAAGGGATAGAATGATGCAGGAGTATGATAAGATATATCCTGAATATGATTTTGCAAGTAATGTTGGATATGGCTCTGCGAAGCATTTACAGGCACTTGCCGAGGTAGGACCTTGCGATATTCACAGAAGGACGTTTATCAAGAAGTTTATATAGGGGTATTAGTATGAATATATCAGATGCAAATTATAACATTAATGCGGCTACAACTAATATATCTGTGTCTAAGCCACAGGGAAATGTATCAGGTGTAAATGTTCCCGGTGGTGCAGTTACAGGTGATATTGCCATGTCTGCAAATGCAAAGATTCTACAGGTTGCAGAGGGACAGTTATTTAATGGTATTGTGTCAGATATAAACAATAACGACGTTAAGATTTTGCTCGATAACAACCAGACCTTGTTTGCACATATGTCCGAGGCTGTAAACCTAAATATTGGTGACAGCATAACATTTATGGTTAAGGAAAATGATGGTGCGAGTGTCACAATCAGTCCTTATGCCAAGAATGAAAATGTGATGAAGGACAGTACAATATTTAAGGCACTTGAGCTCAATAATATATCACCGACAGAGAAGAATTATAATATAGCTGACAAGCTGATGCAGCAGAACATGCCTATAGATAAAATGACCATGCAGAAGGTTATGCAGCAGGCATATAAGTATCCTGACGTTTCGATAGACACACTTGTTACAATGAATAAGCTTGGTATACCGGTAAATGAGACTAACATATCACAGTTTGAAGCTTATATGACTAATACACATCAGCTATCTAATAATATCAGTGACTTTACTGACAGTATAATTAGTTTTGATATGGAAATGCTTGACAATATGCTTGGCAACGCTGACACTACATCTGTTGACGTGATAAATGTACAAAAGGATATACTTTCTGCCATAAGTGATGCGGATAACAATAAAATGATTGATGGTATGGCTGATATATTGATACAGAATGGCTTTGATGAGGAGAAGGTTGATAAGCTCGTAACAGACAGTAAAACCAATATGCAGTTTTTGGATAATTTAACTGAGCTTGTCAGTGAGAACCCTGATATAGATAAGTTATCAAAATGTTTAGCACAGATTCATATAAAGAGCTTCTTAAGGAGACAGTTAAGGATAAGTTTTCTGTAAGTCCTGACAAGATGAATGAGCCGGGAGAAGTGGACTCGCTATACAGAAGTATGTATGAAAAGGCAGATAAGCTTCTAAAAGCATTTCCTGATGCAGGAGGCAAGGCTGGACAGCAGATGGGTGAGCAAGCTAAGGGTATGCAGGAGAGGCTTAATTTTATACAGGAGCTTAACAATATGTACACATATGCACAGATACCGGTTAAGCTGTCTGAGAACATGACGAACTCGGAGCTTTTTGTGTATATGAATAAAAAGTCGATAAAGTCACTTAAGGATGAGGTGAGCGCAATGCTGCATCTTGATATGGATAATTTGGGACATACGGATGTTCATGTAAGTCTTAGTAATAATATAGTACACACTAAGTTCTATGTCTCTGATGAGGAGAGTGCAAGGATAATTGACGAGCATATAAGTATGCTTGAAAAGGCCATAAATGACAGTGGTTACTCGCTTGTTAATGAGACAATAACCAAGAACATGACGACGAAAAGTGATGAGAATATGGTAACTAAGACCATAACAGGTCAGGACATGGAAAAGAGTGTAAAGAGATATTCATTTGATATAAGGGCATAGGTGATTGTATGGAGAAAAGAGAAGAAAAGAAAAAGGCAGTAGCTTTGTTATATGATCCTGACAATCAGGCACCACAGGTAGTTGCGGCAGGTCAGGGTGTAATAGCTGACAAGATAATAAATAAGGCTAAGGAGAGCGATGTACCGCTCTATAAGGACACGGATTTGACAGATACACTTCTTAAGCTTGATATAGGTGAATGTATTCCTCCTGAGCTGTATGGAGTTGTGGCTGAGATTTTGGTATATGTTGACAGGATGGATAAGATTAGGTCAAAGGTAAACAGATAGCGAGGATTTATATATTGAAAAATACCAGAGAAATAGGCGAAAAGCATGAGATAATGGCTGCCGAATATCTTAAAGAACAGGGCTATACTGTGCTTGAGACTAATTATCGCGTGAGACAGGCAGAGCTTGATATAGTTGCTATGGAGAAGAATACTCTTGTGTTTGCGGAGGTAAAATATAGAAAAAATGAGGCTCTTGGAAATCCTCTTTCCGCTGTAGGGTATGCCAAGCAAAAAAAGATATCTAAGGCTGCGTTGTTTTATATGAATCAACATAAGCTTTCTATTTATGATACGTCAGTCAGATTTGACGTCATAGGAATACTTGGAGATAATATTACACACATTAAAAATGCATTTGATTATGTCAATTGATATGGGAGATTTTTATGGAAAAGCTTAAGCTTATAGATGGACATGGAAGCAAAGAT
>CAVELH010000109.1:0-8414 GCA_963616385.1 bacterium
TTTTCTTTTTCCTTGATTTTCTTATCGTATAATAGTAAAATATTAAATGGTTATAAAAATATTTTCAGGGGGTACATCTAATGGAAAAAGAACAGATCGTGAAGAAACTTGAAGAAGTAATACATGATGTAATGCCGGAGATTGACGATATCAATATGAACGCTTCAATCACCAATGAATATGGGGTTAATTCAGTATCCTTGATAAGACTGATTGTTGCTGCTGAGAGCAAGTTCGATGTGTCATTTACAGATTACGAATTGGCATTGTCTGGCTATGATACATTTGGAGACCTTGCTGCTACTGTGG
Source organism: bacterium (assembly GCA_963616385.1). Lineage (GTDB taxonomy): Bacteria > Bacillota > Clostridia > Lachnospirales > Lachnospiraceae > Coprococcus_C. The sequence goes on from CAVELH010000109.1 coordinate 310, forward strand.
CAGAGAAATTAGCATAGAAGTATTGGAGGAATAAAAGATGGCTGATATGAAAAAATTACCTGTAACTTACCCGATGATTACATCATGGCAGTGGCATGCCACATTATTTTCTATATTGTCAGATGACGAGAACGCTAAGAAGTGGATATTTAGTAACTACATACAGTTGAGATGCTACAATATTCAGGAGATATTCACAGGAGATGATATGCTTCTTATGGATATGATGCCGGGAAGCAGCTCACTTAAGCAGTGTCCATATCTTATCTTCTCATTGCTCACAAAGGAGCAGATTGAGAGTTATTGCGGTAACATCATAGATTTCATAATCAAGACAATAGACTTGAATGGTTATGTATATGGTGTATTTGATGAGGCTAAGATTCTCTGTGATGCAGAGGTTGATTATAAGTTCCCACATGAGTTATTTATCTATGGTTATAACAGAGATGAGGAAGTATTCTATGTTGGTGACTTCACATTCCAGGATCACTACTCATACAACACAGTATCATTCTCAGACCTTGAGAGAGGATATGAGGTAATAACTGAGCAGGATGACCACGTATTTAAGGATGACCATAAGGGTGGACGTGGACTTTATGTAGTAATGAAGAATACAGAGCATCCTATATATGAGCTTGATATAGAGCTTGTTAAGGAGAACTTAAGAGAGTATCTTAACTCACAGGATACAAAGAATCATTTCCGTATGCTTCGTAATCGTTTTGATGATACAACATTTGGAATTAAGGTATATGACAAGGTTCTTTCACAGATTGACAAGCAGCTTCACGCTGAGGAGCCTGATTTCGATATCAGAGCACTTCATGTAATGTATGACCACAAGGTGCTTATGTATGAGAGAATTAAGTATCTTATGAATCACGGATTCTTAAAGTACAATCAGGAGACTCTTGACGAGTACCAGACAGTTGTAGTTAATATGCTTACTGCAAGAAACCTTCTTGTTCGTATTTCTATAACAGGAGAGATAGAGTCATCAGTAAGATTTAAGACATACCTTGATGCTGCAAAGGAAAAGGAAATCGGTATATTATTCAAGATTTTAGCAGAGCTTGAGGATAACTAAGCTATAGTATAATTAAGCTGTGGTATATCTATAATATAATTACAGAGATTATAATAATGGGCTGCCGTGTGCATTATGTCATGGCAGTCCTTAGTTATATAAAGGAGATTGTCCATGAGTGACACACATATCTATATCAAAAAAATAGACAGGGAATATATAAGTAATAATTATGAAAGCCTGCTCGCAAAGCTACATGCTGACAGAAGAGCTAAGACCGCCCGCTACAATAACAGGGAGGCTGCTGTTAAATCCGTTGCGGCAGGGCTCTTACTTGAAGAAATAGTAGAAAAAGAGCTTAAATTATTACCTGCCGATATACACATATCGGAAAAGGAAAGTGGTAAGCCATATATATGTGGATATGAGGACTTTAACTATAATCTGTCACATTCGGGAGATTATGTGGTGATGGCATATGGCGACATTCCTGTAGGTATTGATATAGAGCATATACACAAGAATGGTATGCGGAAGAATGATATTGCAGTTGCTAAGAGATGCTTCACCGCGGATGAATATTCATATATAACCGGAGCTGACAAAGACGCTCCGGATAGATTCTGTATGATATGGACAATGAAGGAGAGTTACCTTAAGCTTACGGGAACGGGGATAAGTGTACCACTTAACTCGTTTGAGATAGATGGTTTGGCTATTACGAAAACAAGCATAGATTGTAACAGCGGACATAATAATTACAGATATAATAATTACAGTAACAATAATTGTGATGAGATAACAGGAATTACGACACGCATTAAAAATAAACCCTATCAATACCTGAGCTTTAAGTATGATGATTATATAATAACATTGTGTGCGAAAAATATTTCAGATGTCAGGCTGGTGTGCTAATAGTTGGATGGTTAATTACTGAAATGTATCATAATATAATCAGTGGTTCTATGCAGGGACATTTGCGACAGCCAGCACTTAATGAGTGCGAAGCACGAATTTAGTGCTGCTGCTTGGAGCAATTAAGCGGAAGCGGTCCCTGCATAGAACCACTGACTATATTATGATACTATATGCTGCTAATTTATGTAAAAAATACTCTTGACAAAGCATTTTTAATATCGTACAATAACCAATGTTGCAAATCTTATATTTATATGAGAATTGAAGAACAACTTAATATGCGGTTGTAGCTCAGCTGGATAGAGCACTTGGCTACGGACCAAGGTGTCGGGAGTTCGAATCTTCTCAGCCGCATTACATAAGCACAATAGCTTTGATACGAGAGTGTCTGGAACTATTGTGCTTTTTGTTTGTGTAAAATAGTAAATGCGAAGAGTCCTGGAAATAATAAAAAGTGCAAAAAAAAATACCGCAACCTGCGGTATTAAAAAGCTGGGCTACAAGGATTCGAACCTTGAAATGCTGGAGTCAGAGTCCAGTGCCTTACCATTTGGCGATAGCCCATCACTCACAAGTCATTATTATAACAGAAGCAAAAAAAAATGCAAGAACTTTTTTTGAAAATTTTTAAAAAATTAAATATTTGACAAACCTTTAGAAATGCTATATCATTTCACATGTTATCAACATCTGTATAAAATAAGATAAAAATGAAAACATGAGTATTTTATACGGATTTCGGTTATGCTATTCGAGGCAGAGAGAGTCTGGCTTGATTACATAAGATGGAGGGTTATTATGAGTAGCATTATATATGTGGTGCCTTGGGCTATATGTGAAACAGATAGCATGTATATAAAGAAAGTAAGCAGTGATACTGTTGAAGCACCTGTCAAGGGTGCAACAGTGTGGGATTGGTGCATAAGGAATGTTATACCATCACCAGATAAGCGTACTAAGGATATATATGTTGTAATAGATGTATTTAATGGATATAAGGAGCATATCAACGAGAAGGGTATGTCAGTATTTTCATTGAATAATTCTGCTGAGAAGCTAGTAGAGCTTGGATTTGATAAAGCCACAGAGTCAGAGGTAGAATATATCAGAACTAAGGTTTTGAAACTAAATAAGGACGCAAAGCGTAAGAAATAAAGATTACAATATCCTCGTTACAAAGCCTATAATGTAGCGAGGTTGTTTTTTATAACAGAAAGGATTATTAATAATGAATATAGGAGCGTGGAATACACTTAAGGTAATTCGCTCAAAGGAGCATGGAATATACCTTGGGGACGAGGATAGCAAGACAGCAGATACAGTTCTTCTGCCTAGAAAGCAGGTGCCTGAGGGTGTAAAGGCAGGTGCAATGCTTGACGTGTTTATTTATAGAGATTCACAGGACAGACTGATTGCCACAACAAATGAGCCATACATAACTATGGGAGAGATAAAGAGACTTACCGTTAAGAGCGTGACTTCTATAGGAGCATTTATGGATTGGGGCTTGGAGAAGGATATACTGCTTCCGTTTAAGGAGCAGACGGCTAAAGTTGCTGAGGGAAAACAGTACCTTGTCAGGATGTATGCGGACAAGTCTGGAAGATTGTGCGTTTCAATGAAACTATATGGATATCTTGAACCGATTTCCGGATATGAGGAAGGACAGTCATTTACGGGAATTGTGTATGAATATAAGAAGGGGCTTGGCGCATTTGTGGCGATAGACGATAAGTATTCCGGACTTATACATGAGAGCGAGCTATACGGAAGGGTTATGGTCGGTGACGAGGTAAGCGGAAGAATCGTTAAAATTCGTGAGGATGGCAAGGTAGATCTGGCTATCCGCGCACTTGCGTATAAGCAGTTGAATGAGGACAGCGAGATGGTTTATGATATAATAAAGAGCTATCACGGAGTTCTTCCATTCACGGATAAGGCAGATAAGGATATTATCAAGCGTGAGTTTGGACTTAGTAAGAATGCATTTAAGCGTGCAATAGGACATCTGCTAAAAGAGGGCAAGGTTGTAATAAAAGAAAAAACTATAGAGATAACAGAGGACTAATTTGACAATTAACAGTCAAAAATAATTATATAAATTCAGGAGGAACATATTATGAAAACAGTTATAAGTACACCAAAGGCACCTGCTGCTATAGGACCATATTCACAGGCTATCGCTGTGGGGGATATGATTTATACATCAGGTATGATACCTATTATTCCAGAGACGGGAGAGCTTGAGACAGGTGATATAAAGGCACAGGCACGTCAGGCAATCGGTAATCTTATTGCACTTCTTAATGAGGCAGGCTCTAATGCTGAGTCAGTTGTTAAGACTACTGTATTTATTAAGAATATGGATGATTTTGCTGCCGTAAATGAGGTCTATGCAACATTCTTTAAGGAAAATTGTCCGGCACGTTCATGTGTTGAGGTTGCAAGACTTCCTAAGGATGTACTTATCGAGATAGAAGCAATAGCTTTAAGAGCATAGAAAAGAGTAGAAAAAAGTTTTTTCTTGCATAATTGTGTTTGCGTGGTACAATGGAAATATATGTTGATAAAACCAGTGAAAGGGAGTATGAGAGATGAGTAAGAATATTGACTGGTCTAATATAGGATTTGGTTATATCCAGACTGACAAGAGATTTGTATCTAATTACAAGAATGGTGCATGGGATGATGGAGTTTTGACAGAGGATGCTACTGTAACCATCAGCGAGTGTGCGTGTGTATTGCAGTATGCACAGACCTGCTTTGAGGGTCTTAAGGCATACACAACAGAGGATGGACATATTGTATGCTTTCGCCCTGACTTAAATGCACAGAGAATGGCAGAGACATGTAAGAGACTTGAGATGCCTGTATATCCAGAGGACAAGTGGGTTGATGCAATCGTTAAGGTTGTTGAGGCAAATGCTGATTATGTTCCTCCATATGGTTCAGGTGCAACTCTTTACATCAGACCATATATGTTTGGTAGCAATGCAGTTATAGGTGTTAAGCCGGCTGAGGAGTATCAGTTCAGAGTATTCTGTACACCTGTTGGCCCTTACTTCAAGGGTGGAGCTAAGCCAATCGTAATCAGAGTATCTGATTTTGATAGAGCAGCACCACATGGAACAGGTCATATCAAAGCAGGTCTTAACTATGCTATGAGCTTACATCCAATTGTAGATGCTCATAATCAGGGTTACGCAGAGAATATGTATCTTGATGCTGCAACAAGAACTAAGGTTGAGGAGACAGGTGGAGCAAACTTTATCTTCATCACAAAGGATGGCAAGCTCGTTACTCCTAAGTCAGACAGTATACTTCCATCTATAACACGTCGTTCGCTTATGGTTGTTGCTGAGAAGTACCTTGGCATGACTGTAGAGCATAGAGAAGTATATTTTGACGAGGTGAAGGACTTTGCAGAGTGTGGTCTGTGTGGTACAGCAGCCGTTATTTCACCTGTTGGAAAGATAGTAGACCATGGAAAGGAAATCTGCTTCCCAAGCGGAATGGACGAGATGGGCCCTGTTACAAAGAAACTGTATGATACATTGACAGGTATTCAGATGGGACGTATCGAAGCTCCAGAAGGCTGGATAAAAGTGATTAAGTAGTCAGAATGAAGATATTAACTATAGCAATACCTTGTTACAATTCACAGAATTACATGAAAAAGTGTATCGAGAGTGTGCTTTTAGGTGGCGAAGATGTAGAGATATTAATTGTTGACGATGGCTCTACAGACGACACTGCTGCTATTGCAGATGAATATGAGAAGAAATATCCTGGAATAGTAAAGGCTCTTCACAAGGAAAACGGTGGACATGGAGATGCTGTCAATTGTGGAATTGCACATGCAAGCGGAGTATATTTTAAGGTTGTTGACAGTGATGACTGGCTTGATGCCGAGGCATATAAGAAGATTCTTAAGATTCTTAAGAAGGTTGTCGTAGAAAAGCATGAGCTTGATTTGCTTCTTGCAAACTATGTTTACGACAAGGTTGACAGAAGATACAAGAGAGTTATGCGTTATCATCATGCTCTTCCGGCCAATCGTATAATAAGCTGGGACACCTGTAGAATACATTTCAACAAATGGCAGTATGTGCTTATGCATTCGGTTATATATAGGACACAGTTATTAAAGGATTGTGGTTTGGAGCTTCCGAAGCACACATTCTACGTTGACAATATATTCCTGTTTGAGCCTATGATACATGTCAAGAAGCTTATGTATATAAATGCAGATTTGTATCATTACTATATAGGAAGAGAAGGTCAGTCTGTAAATGAGCAGACTATGATTAAGCGTATTGACCAGCAGATTACGGTTAATAAAATTCTTATAGACTTCTTCAGTAAGAATAAGCCGGAGAACAGACAGCTATATAAGTTCCTGAGACAATATTTAGACATGATGATGTGTGTTGCATCTGTTATGTGTATTGTATCTAAAGACAAGGAGCTGTTTGCCAAGAAGAAGGCATTGTGGAAATATTTAAAGGACACTGACAAGAAGCTATATCATGAGCTTAGGTGTACGATATTTGGAATTGGAATGAATCTTCCTACAGCGTTTGGAAGATGGATATCTACAACCGGATATCATCTGGTGCAGAAGCTATTTGGATTTAACTAGATAATTTTTAAGAGCATCGCCTATGAGGTGATGCTCTTATTTTTTGACCAATTTGGAACATATACGATTATATATAAGATGGCAGCGAGTGCGAAACCTCCTATAACATCCGCTGTGGAATGTTGCTGTAAAAATACTGTTGACAAAATAATAAGTACAGATAAGATAGTTGCCAAAGCTTTAATCACATAGTGTTTTTTCATTCCCTTACTCTTATATAGGGCTATAAGGCAGCCAAGAGTATTAAATACATGTATACTTGGAAATACATTTGTGCTCGTATCGGTATCTCTTAACATTCTTACAAGGTCGGCACATATGTTATCTCTGTAGGATATATCCTGTCTGAGATTAAGTCCGTTTGGCCATACTGTGCATATTATAAGGAATATTGTCATTCCGCTGAATAAGAATATACATGCCTGATAAAATTCATGCTTTGAGTAGAAAAATTCATATATCATAACAGCAGGGACAAACAGGAACCATAGAAAATATGGTATTATAAAATACTCGCAAAAAGGTATTTTGTCGTCTATGCTCATATGTATGACATGAAAATCAGTAGTAACGTGCTTTTCTAACCACACGAACCAGGGCATATATATGAGAATATACAGCAATACCCATGCGTGGGAGTACTTTTTAAGGAATTCCTTCATTAAGCTTTCTCCTTTTTATCCATTGTTTAAAATCAAGTATTAATGATTATATAATGTTTATAAATGTTTTACAATCAAAAAAATTTGAAAAATTGTTGAATTTTAAACAAAAATTTCATTTGTTCACAATTTGTACATATAGTTGTGATAGATTAACAAATGCGGTTTTGAAAATAATAATGCAGAAAGAGGAGTTGTAATGGCGAAGATATTTAAAAATCTTGGAAAAAAGGAATGGATATTAGCGTGCATAAGCCTTGCATTTGTCGTTGTACAGGTCTGGCTCGATTTGAAGCTGCCTGATTATATGACGGAGATAACTGCGTTAGTTACGGTTGAAGGCAGTAAGATGAATGACATAATTGCAGCGGGCGGAAAGATGCTTTTATGTGCATTTGGAAGTCTTTTATCTGCGGTGTTTGTTGCTATATGTGCCTCAAGAATAGCATCTAATTTCAGTGCTACTATAAGAGGTAAATTGTTTGATAAGGTTCAGTCATTTTCAATGGAGGAGATAGGAAAATTCTCCACAGCGAGCCTTATAACACGTTCAACTAACGATGTTACACAGGTTCAGATGCTTATTGTAATGGGCTTACAGGTAATGATAAAGGCACCTATAATGGCTGTGTGGGCTATACTTAAGATTGCAGATAAGAGCTGGCAGTGGACAATGTCAACGGGTGTTGCGGTTGTAGTGCTTCTTATTGTCGTTGGAACAGCGGTAGGTCTTGCACTTCCTAAATTCAAGAAGCTTCAGTCATTGACAGATGATTTAAACAGGGTTACGAGAGAAAACTTATCGGGTATAAATGTCGTTCGTGCATATAACGCTGAGGGGTATCAG
>CAVELH010000110.1:0-8382 GCA_963616385.1 bacterium
CAACTATTTTAAGTATAAAAAGTATAATGAATTTACAGATTATGGAAAAATGCTTATTTATGTTGCAAATGAAAAACAACCTTTTGGTTCAGGTAAAACATTAAGTATTGTTGATTATGTTATCAGTGTGTACAAGCACTATAACAATAAAGAGGTTTGGAGTAAGTCACAAGGTAAATTTGTAAGGCAGAAGATAAAAATATATAGTAATGTTCGCTTAGTGGGTGTACCTTATGTAGCACTTGTAAGCTATGAGCAGATTATTAATTCGAAAAATAATGAAGATGATACTTGTATTAATCTTTTTGTTATTGATGAGTTGGGAAGTCAATTTAATAACAGAAATTGGAAGAATAATTTACCCCCTGATTTACTTGAAGCAATATTGCAACAACGTAAATCGAAAGTCGCTGTTTTGGGTACTGTTCAGGATTGGAGCTTATTTGACGCTACATTAAGAAAAGTATCTGCTTTATGTATAGAGTGTAGTAAAAAGTGGCGATTTGTTGTCAATAAAAAATACTATGCTAAAGACATGGAGAGAGCTGGATATAATACCGATATACTCAAGTCGTGTGGTATGTCGTGCTTTTTTGCGACAGATAAGGTATACCATAGCTATGATACCAATGAGCGTGTTGACAAGCTTGTTGACTATGTAAAAAATGGTGAATTGCTTAGTAATGAAGAGGTGCTTAATTGTGCCAATGGTGGAAGTGTTGACATGATTACGCTTACAAATATGAAACGCAAGTATAGGAAGAGGGTTCGTAAATAATGTATATTAAATCATTATTGCTTTTAGTTGTGCTATTGATGGGATTGTTGTTATGGTTGCAAAGTATAGGAAAGTGGTGAGTAAATAATGTATATTACACGATTAAGATTAATATTACATGAATTAAACGAAATGAAAATAAGGTTGAAAGGTGGTATATAATATGATAATTGAATATATGCTTTTATTGATTAATATAATAACTACATTGTCTGTATGTTTTGTCGCTGGTGCAATGTATAAAATTAAAGATGATATAGATGATAAGTTAGATGAGCTTTCCATGATTGAGACACATATTGTCTCTTTGTTGCCTGATGAAGATAGGAAAGGGGAAGAATGTGCTTAGAGTGTGTACATAACGTAAATTAAGTTTAAAAGCTTGTCAAGATTGAATTGTTGTTCTGTTTTAAACGAACAACTATTCTGTCTTTACAAGCGTTAGTTTGACAAGATTATGTACTTAAACTTGACGTGTGGGGGGTGCATTGCCTTTTGCACCTCCCTTAACTATCATGTGTGTGTGGTGATTTGTTCAGCGTTCCGTTGGTACTTGTACCTTGAACGCTGAACAATGCTAACCATGGGTTGTGTGGGTGAAGTACAATCCTTGTCGATAGGGACACATTGTACTCAATGTGGCATTAATTACTTGTTTATATTTGGAGGTTATTCTATGCATTACAATTTAAAGATATCTTTTTATGGTGAAGAGATTCAAATATCTAGGTATGGTTATCGTATTTATAAAACAGAAGAGGAGAAAAAAATAAAAAATGAAGATGATACTAAAAATATTCAACAGTCTTGTTGGAATAGTTCTTCAGGTTATAAAGATTGTAAACAAACTGATTTGGATTGCGAAAGGTTTAATAAGATAAGGTCACAAAGGAGAAGTAAACAATCTATATATGAGCTTGTGCGTGCTAACACATGGGATTATTTTGCTACGTTTACATTTAAAGAAGATAGGTATAATTATGATATCTGTAAAGAAAAACTTAGAAAGTTTTTTAACAATTTTAAACAACGTAAATCGAATATTGAATATGTTGTTGTTCCTGAACAACATAGGGATGGTGCTTGGCATTTCCATGGACTTTTGCAAGGGGAATTAGATGATTATTTAGCAACGACTTGGAGAAGTGGTCGGTATGAGCTTGTAGGCTATAAGCTTGGTAAATGTGAGCTGGAAAAGGTAAGAGATACTTGTCGGGTTTCTAGTTATATAACTAAATATATAACAAAGGACCTTGGTACAACTTTGAAAGGTAAAAGGCGGTATTTTTATTCAAAAGGATTGAAACGTCCATGCGTTCGTGAGTTACTTATTGATAGTGAACAATCGACAGTTGATTTTATTTTATCCAATTTTCCTGATTGTTATATAACACACTGTAGGACTTCTGAATTTAATGATAATCGTATTGATTATATACAACTTAAAAAATTGGAAGAATTTGAAAAAAAAGCTTGACAACGGAGTGAAGTGTGTATTATTATATAGCCAAGCTTTTAGTTACTTTTCGCTAAACTCAGGTTTTGCGAAATTACAATGCGCAATTATTCATAACCAAGCCTCTTAAGTATATTCTTGAAATATTCAGGTAACTCAGAATGAAACTCCATATATTCACCTGTTATCGGATGATTAAACCCAAGAACTCCTGCATGAAGCACCTGACCTTCAGTATTAAATAACTTTGATTTTGGTCCATATACATCATCACCAAGCAATGGATGATTAATACTTGCCATATGAACTCTAATCTGATGTGTACGTCCGGTTTCCAATCTACATTCGATTAAAGCCATATTATTATTAAGATTAGCTATAACATTATAATGAGTTATAGCATTACGACCATTCATATCTATAGCCATACGTTTTCTATCGTTCTTGGCACGCGCTATAGGTTTATCTATTGTTCCATTATCGTTATTAAAATGATTATAAACTATAGCTGTGTAAACTCTGGTTATGTCATGTACCTTGAATTTATCAGCCATAACTCTGTGTGCAACATCATTCTTGCATACAACTAACAAACCTGTTGTGTTCATATCAATTCTGTGAACTATACCAGGTCTCATAACACCGTTTATCGATGACAGACTGTCACGACAATGATACAATAATGCATTTACGAGTGTCCCTGAATAATGTCCTGGAGCTGGATGGACAACCATCCTCTTTGGTTTATCAACGACAATAATATCATTGTCCTCATATACAATATCAATAGGAATATCTTCAGGCTCTATAGAAAGAAGCTCTGGCTCAGGAATACTTATATTGATAACATCTGATTCACGCAGCTTGTAATTTGACTTTACAGGCTTACCACTTAACATAATATTATTATCGTCTATAAGTTTTTGTATAAATGATCTAGAATAATCAGATAAAACACCAGCTAAGAATTTATCAATTCTCATGCCTTTATATTGTGCGTATTCATCAGTAATGCTGTAGGAGAAATCCTCGTCAAATTCTTCATTATATGGCATTATTCTTCTTCCTTTTTATCGTTTATACCATCTGTATTATTGGTATCCTTGATTTCCACTTTATCTTATCTGTTCTTCTTATCCTTGCTGTGTACCCCAAGGATTTCTTCAAATTCATCGTTATCATACTTAAATATTAACAACAGGAATAAAGCTATCATGCTCACAACTACATATATATCTGCTACGTTAAACACTGGAAAATCCATGAAATCAACATCAAAAAAGTCAATAACATATCCAAGCTTAATTCTGTCAATCATATTGCCTAAAGCACCCGAAATAAGGACTATAAGAGATATTCTTAATAATCTGTACTTCTTGCTGTCAGCTATATTGGAGTAAATATATACACAGAATAAAAGTGTTATTACTGTTAATAAAAGGAATATAATTCTCTTACCCTTGAACATTCCCCATGCAACACCTGTATTTCTTATGTATGTGAATGATAATACATGAGGTATTATATTCTTTGATTCATAAAGCTTATATATTCCGGCTATAATATATTTAGTAAGCTGGTCAAAGGCTGTAAGCACAGCAATCATTATTATAGGGAAAATAAAAATTCTTATATGAAATCTCTCTTTTTGTTGTGTATTAGTTTTGTCACTTGACTTATCTACTGTCTGGCTCATCTTGAAATCTCCGGTTATTTAACTAATTCGAGTAATGCATTTCTCATATCATCATCACTTACATTTATGTCAATATATGCATTACCTATATCATGCAAAAGGATAAATTTGATTTTATCTCCAACTACCTTTTTGTCATTCTTAGTGTACTGTATTATCTTGTCTATATCACAATCAGAAGGCAATTTCGGTGGATTATATGAATTAAGAGCCTTAATGATAAGCTCCTTATCATCAAGCGAAATATTACCCTTGTTGTATGATATAATTGTTGCCAGAATACATCCGATTAAAACACATTCTCCGTGTAAAAACTCAAAGTCCATGTATTTTTCTATTGCATGTCCAAGTGTATGACCAAAGTTAAGTAATGCACGGTCACCCTTTTCTGTTGGATCTTTCTCAACAACATCTTTTTTTACTATGTTGCTCTCTCTCACCATCTGACCGATAATATCTAATCTGCGACTATTGATTTCGGCTGCATTATCAGCAAGCCATTCAAAATATGAACGGTTCTTAATTAATCCATGCTTAACAATCTCGCCCATTCCCGAACAGAACTGTCTGTCGCTTAAAGTATTAATGACAGTGAGGTTGATATAAACAAGCTTAGGCATATGAAATGCACCTACCATATTCTTGTAGGAATCAAAATCTACACCGGTTTTACCACCAATACTTGAATCAACCTGTGATAACAGGCTTGTAGGAATCTGAATAAAATCAATACCCCTTAAATAAGTAGCTGCCGCAAAACCTGTAAGATCTCCAACGACACCACCACCTAAAGCTATAAGCATATCATTTCTGTCAAATTTGTTTATGATAAGAAACTCATATAAATCACGTACTACATTCAGATTCTTGCTCTGTTCACCTTCAGGAAAAGCAAAGTTTACTACCTTTTTGCAGCATTTGTCTATAGATAACAATATAGCATCCATATATAAGGATGCTACATTTGTCTCTGATACTACGCAAATTTTCTTGTTGGAACAATTAAGTCCACCTAAAAGCTCAGGTAATCTGTCAAATGAATCTGAATATACAATATCATATATAGGACAATTATTATAATTAACTGTCAAATCATTCATGTCAATAAATCTCCTTTTAAGCTGTAGTTGCCTTTGCATCGGCTGCTCCAGCCTTATCCTTTGTTGTATCTCCAGTTGTTCTCTTGTATTTGCTCTCGCCAGGCTTACTTACCTTAAATGATGACTCACCTGTTTTTTTCTTCGGTGCAGCAGTTCTTCCGTCAAATGGATTATACCTTCCATTCTCCTCCTTTGGGTTGAAAGGATCTACAAAGCTCTCACCGGCACTTAAGTTAGCTGTATAGACAGCACTTGTGCTTGTAACATCTCCGCCGCTTCCAAATTCTCCACCTGACATGCCGCCACCCATACCACCGAGTGATGACTCGTCACGCATCTGAGGATCTCCGGAGAATGAACCGAATGAAGCACCTCCAGAAGCATTTTGGGCAACAGGATTGCCACCAAGCAACGATAACGCCTTATCATCTATGTACGCATCAACATCAAAATCCTCTTCCTTAAGAAGCTCAAACTGCTTCTTCATAATAGAACAGAAATTAGATTTATATGCTGCATACTGTGTCGTGAGAAGAGTAACCTCTTCCTGAATCTTAGCAAGACGTTCCTCAGCATCTATGAGCATATTCTTAGCTTTATTTTTGGCATCAAGCAATATAGTTTTGGCTTCTCTGTTAGCATTAGACTTAGTATCTTCGGAGTCCTTCTCTGCAAGCATCATCGACTTAACAAGCTCTGCCTCCTTAGATTTGTAACTCTGTAGGGTATCTGTCAAGGTCGTAACCTTATCCTTGAGCTCGGCATTAGAACGGTATAACTGCTCGTAGCTCTCTGCAACTGCCTCAAAGAATGTATTTACATCCTTTTTATCGTACCCCAAACCAACATGAAATTTCTTCTGTTGAATATCAACCGGTGTAAGCATCCCCTACTCCCCCTTGTAATCAAAAGTATTAAATATTAGTATTTACCTAACTGTGGAGAAACTGTTGAATCGTTCAATATTTCTTCTCTCAAATCACCTGAAACCTCTATAGATGCAGGTGCCGCAATAAATATGTTTGCAGAAATGGCCTGTAATGAACCATTAAGTGCATAGCATGCACCACCGATAAAATCAATGATTCTCTGTGCAGGTGCAAGCTCAAGACCTTCCATGTTAATAACTATTGTTTTTCCATTCTTAAGGAAATCAGTTACAGTCTGTGATTCGCTAATTTCCTGTGGCTTAATTACATACACTTCGCTCTTTCCCCTATAATTTTCTTTTTGCTGTCTTCCGTTATTAAAATCAACCAGCTTACTGTTGTTGCCGGATGTTCTTGGCTGTGCCTGCTTAGGTTGTGAATATGAAGCTGTCTGCTGTGGCTTAGCCGCTGTGCTATATGTATTTGAGTAGTTTGTTCTCTCGTGACTTACCTGCTTAGAGGATGTTCTTCCTGCCCTTGACTTAGGTACATATACTTCGTCATCGTCATCATCTTCGTCGTCATCGTCATCAAATAAATCATCATCAAACTCATCGTCATCTAAATCTTTCATTTTAAAAAAGTCAAGAAAACTTTTCTTTCCTGCATCTCTAGCCATACCAAATCTCCTTATTTATATATTATAATTGCGTTCGCCAAAGATACCGGTTCCCACACGGACCATAGTGGCACCCTCTTCAATCGCAACTTCATAATCATTTGTCATACCCATAGATAGAATACTCATATCTATATTATCAATGTTTTTTGATTTTATGTCAAGTAATAATTGGTGCAAATTTCTAAAGTGTACGCGATTTTCCTCAGGATTATCTACGAAAGGTGCAATAGTCATAAGACCTTTTACTCTTATGTGTTCGTAGTCCTTTATCTCGTCTATCATATTATAGATTTCTGTGGCATCTATTCCGAATTTTGTATCCTCATGTGCTATATTAACCTGAATTAATATATTGACAATAACATTGTGCTTGGCAGCCTCTTTTTCTATCTCCTTTGCAAGATGGACTGAGTCGACAGAATGTATAAGACAAGCCTTGTCAACAATATATTTAACCTTGTTAGTCTGTAAATGACCGATTAAATGCCAGTCAACAGGCTTTGAAACATGCTCGTATTTATCAACAAGTTCCTGCACCTTATTCTCACCAAACTCGGTTTCTCCGTATGTGATAAGCTCCTCAATATCACTCAATGGCTTAGTTTTACTTACAGCGATAAGAGTTACCTCATCAACATTTCGATTTGCTCTCTCGCAGGCTTTTTTGATGTTAGCCCTTACATTATCAATATTTTCCTTTAACATGAGATATCACCTCTATTAATTAATAAATAATTTGATTTTCCGTAACCTTTGATGAGTCAAGTATAATGTTATCATATACATTTAGCTCCTCACCATTTTGTATTAATGCAAAATCATCAACTGTTTTAATAATAGTTACTATCCTGAACTCTGCTATACCTCTGTTGGCAGTATATACACCCTTGATGGTGTCTGTAGGAAGCACTGAAACCGCTGTTGTTTCGTTAGTGTCTATATCTATTATTACATCAGTATCGTCAAAGCTTAAAGGATCTACATAGCAATAATCATCATCTATCTTATATATTGTAGGTACAACCTGTTTTAGCGTTATATCACCTTCATCAGTACGAACCTGAACATTTATACGATTCTGGTTGTTCTGATTACCTCCGGCAGAGAGATATGATACAGGTATCTTGTAAACCTCCTTGTCAACCAGAGAGCTGACCGGAATCTTAAGTCCATCATCCTCATCCATAAATAATTCGATTGTTACGAAACGCTCTGTAATGTAGTTTAACAGGTATTTATCAAGCTTGATATTAATATAGCTGCCATCATCCTTATTCATAATCTCAAATGGCATAGTAATATTGTAAGCAGAGTTATTAATCGAAAATGTTATGTGTGTCTTGTCCGCTAATAATTGAATCTGCTCATCAGATACCGGTGCTAATATGTTCCACTCTTCACTTGGAATGATTTTTACAACAGGTGTTCCTGAGGTTATCACATCTCCTGTTTTAAGCGTCTGTTTACTGTATGATGACTGGTCGAAATCATCCAGAGTGACATTATCTATGTTGTAGTCCTCGTAACCATCTATATAATATGTAACAAGACCACTGTCGGGAGATGTAACCGCAGACAATGAGGCTGTCTGTCCTCCGTTTGAGCTTACCTGCTGCATTATCACCTCGTTTGTGAGCTCTAAAACCTTATTGTTTATATTATTCTGAAAATTATATGCATTGTAGAACTGCTCGTCCTTGTAACCAACCTTGTACAATGAAATGACTGAACGTATTTCCTTATAATCATCCGCAGTAAGTAAGTTGTCATAATCCTCAGAGCTTGTTATTGAGTTATACAC